>NZ_JAVKBY010000204.1:0-23706 GCF_040222985.1 Coleofasciculus sp. F4-SAH-05 | reverse complement strand
GTAAAGTCTCCGCCACTGGCTCCGCTTCGGTTTCTGGCTGGGGAGTCTCCGCTAAGCTGGCGGCAATCTGCATCGCTGACGTGCCTAACCCTGTGAGCAGACTGGGTAAACTCTCCGCCACTGGCTCCGCTTCGGTTTCTGGCTGGGGAGTCTCCGCTAAGCTGGCGGCAATTTGCATCGCTGACGTGCCTAAGCCTGTGGGAAGACTGGGTAAACTCTCCGCCACTGGCTCCGCTTCGGTTTCTGGCTGGGGAATACCGACCGAACTCAACAACGATGTTATCCGTGCGGCTGAGCAACCTAAGGCGGTAGGCGCATTGAACAAGTTCCTGGGGCTGGGATCGCGTTTAAATTCAGGTTCTTTGTAGTAGCTGCCACCCAAGTGCCATTTGAGCATACCAGACATCATGAACTGTAGTTGTTCAACATACTCAAATAGCTGTTCGCGAGCCCTTGTATCTAGGTCAAAGTCCTCACAGAGCGCTGGGAGTTCGGTGGCGACGATGTGTTCAAACTCACGCACCCGCGCCGTGATCAGGTTATTAACAATCTCAACCGCTTTTGCCACATCACAGTCAAGAAAATGCTGAGTGATCAACACGCTATTGAAAAGTATGCCTTCAGATTCCATTTCTTTCTGATAGGATACGATGTCATTGACTAAACTGGAAACATTGGCACCCGCTTTGTGCATGCTTTGTACCGGTTGACTGTCATAAAGCTCAGGGGGCATTTTCTCG
This sequence comes from Coleofasciculus sp. F4-SAH-05, assembly GCF_040222985.1. Taxonomy (NCBI): domain Bacteria; kingdom Bacillati; phylum Cyanobacteriota; class Cyanophyceae; order Coleofasciculales; family Coleofasciculaceae; genus Coleofasciculus; species Coleofasciculus sp. F4-SAH-05. The sequence continues at coordinate 22,966 of NZ_JAVKBY010000204.1, read as the reverse complement.
CTTTGGTTCAAGAGCATCAGGAAATCAAAACCAAATGTCTTGATACGTGTCTCTACATAATCGATTGGGTCAGGGATACGATTTTGTGCCTGGTGGTCAAGTTGCCACGCCCAACTTTCAAATATTTTTACGAGTAAACCCCTCATCTCCTCCTTGTCCTCGGCAGACAAACAAGAAGTCATTCTCTGCCATAGATACACTAAACCCCGTTCCGATGGGTTAGTTGGCATCAACATCGGACCAGAGTCGCTAGAGATCAATGCCAATAGTCGAGCCAGGAACACTCTACCCCCTACTATGTCGCGGGTCGCTAAGTAGCGTCCATCAAATACACAATCAAGGTAAAAACCCCAAACCATGCCTTTTGTCGCCAGCTCATAGACAGTTTTGGCAGCCTTCGGATACACTAATGCACAGGTCAACGCTGCATCGATCGCATCAAATCTCTGTTCATCCCAGAAACTGATGCCAGGAATACCAATCATTCCCATTTCGTAAGCCCATTCCTTAGACGTCCGTCGCCCTTCCTCTAGGTGCGGATTCAATCCTGTAGAAAAGGGCATATAAAACTCGGGTAGGGGAATTTCTCCCACCGTCTGGAAAGGAATGTAATTATAGGTTCTCACCCTTAATCCCATCGCCGCCGGCGATAAGCCTATACGCGCCGCTGCCGTACCCAAGCCCTTGGGTCCTGCGAGTGGCGATTCTTTTTTCGATCCGGCGGGAATGTATCTGCCTCCGGGGCGAGTTTCCCACTCCAGATCCCCAGCCATCCAGTCTTGCAGGGCTTTCACATAGCGAAATACCCGGTAACGTGCCTCACTATCCAACCCATACTCATCCAAGAGTGGGGGGAGTTCCACCGTCATGGTATGCTCAAACTGGAATAGTCGTGAAGTCACTAAGTCATTAACGAAGTTAACAGCGTCCTGGATCTCCGTGTTGAAGAAGTGTTCCGCCACCATTACACAGTTATTGCTCCTGCCTTCATCAATATCCTTCTGGTAAGAAATGATGTCGTTGCGTAGAGCTACGCTGTCACAGAAGATGTCTTTTAACACCCGGATAGGTCGCTTGTTGTAAATTTCGGCTGGGATCTCAGCCGCTAGAGAGTGTTCGACCAAATCCGCCGACCAAAACATCCCGCTGACCTGACGACGCAACATGACGTATTCTACTGGATCTATGATCCGCTCTTGGTTTTTGTCCTGGTTGAAAAGTTCTCGCAGGGCGGTATATGATAGTGTCCGGTAATGTTCAACAAACCGTTGTCGCCACTGCTGAGACATCGTCGGTGCACTCCGAAACCACAAATCAATCAGGGCGCGTTCTGTCGGGTTTTTGGGTTCTGGAAGGGGCGTTGATAAATCCGTAGCCATAAAAGACATGACTCGATCGATATAAGACCTAGCCTGTCTGACATCCTGGTTTCCCACCTCAAATGTTTTAGCGAAATAGTCATCGGCAAACCACCCCCAAACATACCAATCGCTGAGTAAGTCCAACTCCAATGCCGGTGCATCTGGGTGAGTGGCGGCAGTAAAGCTAGCAAAATCCATCGCATCAAAGGTTTTTTCATCCCATACGGCATCCTCATCCGATCCCAGGATGCCCATCCGATACGCCCACTCTTTGCAGTGTATGCGTGCCCCCTGTACATTGGGGTTCACACGCGCGGGCCAAGGCATATAAAAATCAGGTAATTCAAAGGTTGGCTGGCTTGATGTCATTGTTCGCTTAAACTTAATTTCAGAAAATTGTCTAGTCTTAGGTCTGGGTGGAAGTCCGATCAATTGGATAGCCATGATAAACTCGGATATAAGATAGTCGTCTTATACCTTGTCTTCACTAATTCACAACAAACCTGCCGAAACTGCCGATTAGCACGGTTTCAATTGGTTCACAGCTAGTTAGGCTGGCTTGACTCAAGTAGGCAGTTTTAAAGTAACACTGATTCTTTAAATAAATGATTATGGCATCGCCCAGTACAATCTTACTAAAGCCCATCTAATGGCTGATAATGACCATAAAAAACCACCTACTTTTTATCTCATTAGCCATAGTATCTCAAATCATTGAGTCTAATTTTTTTGTAATAAAACTTAACAATGTGGGCAACGTGGTTCAGCCGTGGCGTTTTGACGTTAAAACATGGTTAATTTTCTCCAAGCCCATTGCCCTTTTGTGATTAATTGAACAGACCCTGGGGGAACAGGTAAAGGTTTGGTAACTAAACCCCCTTTCAGATACAATCAAGGGTTGTACAGAAAACGGTTTCAGGAGAAAAACGCGAGTGCTAACCCTTGGCGTCAACATTGACCACATTGCCACAATTCGACAGGCGCGGCGCACTGTGGAACCCGATCCTGTGGCGGCGGCGGTGTTAGCCGAATTAGCGGGTGCGGATGGGATTACAGCACACCTGCGGGAAGATCGACGCCATATCCAAGATCGGGATATCCGACTCTTGCGTCAGACGGTGCGAACTCACTTAAATATGGAAATGGCACCAACGGAGGAAATGATCGCGATCGCACTCGATATTAAACCAGACTATATTACCCTAGTTCCAGAACGGCGAGAGGAAGTCACAACGGAGGGAGGATTAGATATTGCCAGTCAAAAATCCCGTCTCGGTGAAGTCGTCGCGCAGTTGCAAGAGGCGGGGATTCCCGTTAGTCTATTTATCGATGCTGATCCTGCCCAGATCGAAGCATCGGCGGCAATTAACGCCAAGTTTATTGAACTGCATACGGGATCTTATGCAGAAGCTAAAGACGAAGCCAGTCGCCAAACGCAACTGGATTTGTTAGCCAAAGGATGCCAAGACGCGATCGCGGCGGGGTTGCGGGTGAATGCCGGTCATGGTTTAACCTATTGGAATGTCTATCCCGTGGCTTGTTTAGAAGGCATGGAAGAACTTAATATTGGTCATAGCATTATCGCACGAGCCTCGCTCGTTGGATTAGAACGAGCCGTGCGGGAAATGAAGCAAGCCATGCTGAGAAAAGGTAAGCAACCCCGGTCTAAAGCTTGCCCGATAAGCGAAGCGAAGGGACACGGAGCTTTAGCCAAATAAGTTAAAGCTGTGCTTACCAGCCTAAGTGCTAAGCGCACTACGTTATCGGCAAGTGTTAAAGACCTACCAGCGGATGCGATAGCCAGTTTGCTGCTCTAGAACCGAAAAGTTAAACAGTTTTAAGGTCACTGAAACAGTGCTTTTTGGACAGTTACCGACCGATAACCTTGGCGAGGCTAACTTTACCCCAGAAATGGGTGAAAACCGGAGGGGCAACCATACCCCTCCACCCCGAAAGGGGTATGCTTCTTAAACCGCTACCGCGTGTTCCTCCCTGGTCTAAAGCTTGCCCGATAAGCGAAGCGAAGGGACACAGGGTTTCCCACAACGAAGGATTTTTATGAGGGGAGTTAAGTCAAAAATCATGTTTTATACATACCCTGGCATGTCTGTCAATTGTCGGGGCGGGTGTAGGGGCGGGTTTAGCCCTAATTGTAGGGGCGGGTTTAGGGAATCAATTCAGCTAGTCACCGTTAAATTAACAACAAAACCCGCCCTGACTAACGTTAAATTAACAACAAAACTCAATTGATCGGGGCGGGTTTAGTTACATCTGGGTCAAAAAGAGAGGATAGCCGTGAAACCCGCCCCTACACAATCAAAACGTTCCCATTCACCTGTTCACCAATCACCCAATTAAAACCATGCAAACCTATTACATCTAGCCCTGACTCAAGTTAAAACCATGCCCAACTAGCGAAGTGAAGGGTCAAAACTAACTCAATTGATCGGGGCGGGTATAGGGGCGGGTTTAGCCATAATTGTAGGGGCGGGTTTAGGGAATCAATTCAGCTAGTCACCGATAAATTAACAACAAAACCCGCCCTGACTAACGTTAAATTAACAACAAAACCCGCCCTGACTAACGTTAAATTAACAACGAAACCCGCCCTCCCCACCAATAAATGAACTAACTCAATTGATCGGGGCGGGTTTAGTCAAATCTAGGTCAAAAAGAGAGGATAGCCGTTAAACCCGCCCCTACACACTCAAAATGTTCCCAATCATCTGTTCACCAATCACCCAATTAAAACCATGCAAACCTATTACTATCTAGTCGCCAGTCAACGCTTCTTACTTGAAGAAGAACCCTTTGAAGAAGTTCTCAGAGAACGCACCAAAGACTACCAGGATAAGGGAAAAGAGATAGACTTTTGGCTAATCAAACAACCCGCCTTTTTAGAAGCTCCAGAAATGGCGCAAGTCAAGCAAGACTGCCCTCAACCTACTGCCGCTATTATTTCAACCAACCCTAAATTTATTACCTGGTTAAAGCTGCGCTTAGAATTCGTCAAAACTGGAGAATTTCAGGCTCCATCGGATACAATTCCTGACCCGATCGCGTCCTTAGCCTCTGTATCATAAACGAGGCTGCCAGTCAACCCCAACCCTAAAAACAATAAGCTGGGGCAGCTAACCAAGAAATGAGTACCCCTAAGATTGAACCCACAATCACTTGAAACGGGGTATGCCCCAGCAATTCTTTCAAGCGATCCTCATTAAACTCCTTGCCTTCTTGAAATAACTCATCAATAATTTGATTGAGGATACGAGCTTGCTTACCTGCGGCTTGTCGAACGCCTGCGGCATCGTACATAACAATGATCGCAAAAATAGTCGCGATCGCAAAATCAGGAGACGCCCATCCCATCGTTTGTCCCACACCCGCAGCCAAGGCGGTAACCAAGGCTGAATGAGCGCTAGGCATTCCGCCAGTCGTCACCAGAGTGCGAAGATTAAATTTCCGATCCTTCGTTAACTCGACCAGTAGCTTCAGGAGTTGAGCCACTAAACAAGCAATCAGCGCAACCAGTAGCACCTGGTTGTTTAGGATGTTGCCAAAATCCTGCATCGTGTTTCAGTTCAAATTGGTTGTTGATCAACGAATGTTTGAGCAGTTACATAAGACCAATGACCAATGACATAAGACCAATGACCAATGACTAATGACTAATGACTAATGACTAATACGTCCGTGCGGTAATGAAATCAGCCAGAGCAATTAAAGGTTGAGAACGCTCACCAAACGGTTTAAGTTGGGCAATAGCCTCTTCAATCAACTCTTGAGCTTTAGCTTTAGAAGCCTCAAGTCCCCAGAGGCTAGGATAGGTTGCTTTCTGCGCTTGCAAATCTTTCCCCGCCGTTTTGCCTAATTCCTCCTGAGTTGCGGTGATGTCCAGGATATCATCAATAATTTGAAACGCTAAGCCAATATTTTGAGCATAGCGAGACAGGCGTTCTATATCCGCATCGGTTGCACCTGCTAAAATTCCACCACAGACAACACAGCTTTCCAGCAACGCTCCGGTTTTATGGGTATGAATGTAATGAAGGGTTTCCGCTTGAATATCAGATTTTCCCTCACATTCCAAGTCAACCACTTGACCCCCAACCAATCCAGCCGCGCTCAACGTCCAACCTAGACGCGCAATCACCCGCAACACCCGCTCGGCGGGAACTGCCTGAGTTTGAGCAGCAACATATTCAAACGAATAGGCTAGCAAACCGTCACCCGCCAGAATCGCCATATCCTCACCGTAGACCTTATGATTGGTGAGTTTACCCCGACGGTAGTCGTCGTTATCCATCGCGGGGAGATCATCATGAATTAACGACATGGTGTGGAGCATTTCCAAAGCGCAAGCGGTTGGCATTGCCATCTCAATTGTGCCACCCATCAGTTCACAGGTTGCCAGACAAAGAATCGGGCGCAACCGTTTCCCCCCCGCTAAGAGGGAATAGCGCATTGCCTCATAAATCTTTTCCGGATAACCTAGGGGTAAAGAACGGTCTAAAGCTGCCTCCACTTGAGCTTTCCGCTCTTTTAGATAGGTCGATAAATCAAAAGCTGGGGATTCCCCATTCGGGGCAGGTCGCCCATCTGTTGCTACCATGCCATTATTCCTTAAATCGTCTGTTCTACTGTCTTAACAATTCTACGAGCCTGGGGGCGTTATGAGTGAGTTCTGGTATAACTGAAAACAGTATTTTGCAATAACATTGTCACCGTCATCGGACCAACGCCACCAGGAACCGGAGTGATAAATTGGCTCATCTCCCGAACGGCATCAAAATCTACATCACCCACCAACCGGGATTTTCCTTGAGTATCAGTGACGCGATTTATACCCACATCAATCACAATGGCATTCGGTTTCACTTGATCCGCCGTAATTAGATTAGGACGTCCGACAGCAGCAATCAAGATATCCGCCTGACGAGTCAGTTCAGCCAAATTTTTCGTGCGCGAATGAGCAATAGTAACAGTAGCATCAGCTTCGAGTAACATGAGTGCGATGGGCTTACCGACCAAAATACTCCGCCCAACCACAACCGCATTTTTCCCTTTCAAATCAATCCGGTACTCCCGCAACAGACGCATCACTCCGGCTGGGGTACAACTTTGCAACCCCCTTTCACCGCGCAGCAGACGCCCTAGATTCAGGGGATGCAATCCATCGACATCTTTATCCGGATCAATTTGATGCAGTAAATAAACCGCATTTAGGTGTGCAGGTACGGGGAGTTGTAACAGAATACCATCGACGTTTGGGTCTTGGTTGAGACGGTCAATGGTTTGCTCGATTTCAGATTGAGAGACATCAGCCGGAAAATGTTGCCCAAAGGAGGCAATCCCAACTTTGGTACAGGCACGTTCTTTATTCCGCACGTAGGCGGCGCTAGCTGGGTGATCACCCACCATTAGTACCGCTAATCCAGGCGGGCGTCGAAATGTTGATTTGAGTCGTTCTACTTCCGCTTTCAGTTGATCTTGAATGCGTTGAGCTAGGGCTTTGCCATCCAGTAACTGAGGGTAAACAGATTTCATAGGCAGGGTGAGATATATCATCAGGACTTTGATTATTTTACGGGCAGTGGTGTCATTCACCAGTATTCATATATCTAAGCTATAACCAGGATGTACATCGTTTAGCGTGGGAACAGTCATGGTAATGTCTGCTCAAAACGACCATCGCTCACGCCTTTGCTCGTCAATTCTAAACTGCCAAAGGTCAACTATGTTTTATCTCCTGCCAATGTGCGCTTTACTATTTGGGGGAGGACTGGTGAGTTGTAGCAATGTCCCTCTGCTGGGTACTCCGAATGGTACGGGTAGCGCTTACACTGTAGATGTTACGGCGATTCGTGAGATCCAATCTGCTCAGACTTCCCAACAAGTGGTTTATCTTCAAGGTCAAGTTATAAGCCAAGCCCCCTTTTTGAACTCCGGGGCTTATCAACTTGAGGACACCACGGGCAAAATTTGGGTTGTGAGTAATCAAGAACTTCCCAAGGTGGGAGATCGGGTTGTAATTCGGGGACAGGTACAATTCCAAAGTATTCCGATTAGTGGGCAAGAAATGGGTGAAGTTTATCTCCAGGAAACAGAAAAGATTGAATGATTTGTATTATGTAATTTGTTAGTGGATAAGAATGAAGAGTCAATCCATTGAAGTCGCGATCGCGATTCTATACCGTTCGGGACGGTTCCTGATGCAGCTTAGGAACGATATCCCTGGTATTCTTTATCCAGGGTGCTGGGGGTTCTTTGGCGGTCATATTGAACCCGGAGAAACGCCAGAGGTGGCGATGCGGCGAGAATTACTCGAAGAGATTTCCTATTCTCCCCCCCAATTTGCCAAGTTTGATTGCTATAGTGATGCCCAGGTTATTCGTCATATATTCCATGCGCCTTTAACGGTGGAATTGGATCAATTGGTACTACAAGAAGGCTGGGATCTGGGTTTATTGACGCCCGAAGACATTAAGGCGGGTCAGGCTTATTCAGAAATAGCGGGTCAGGTGCGTCCTTTGGGGCAACCTCACCAGACTATTTTATTAGATTTTTTGGCAAGGAAACCTTACCAATGACTCTGACGCGACTGCGATTGTCTCATCTGTTCCGTTTTAGCCGATATGCCAGCCTTTCAATGAAACTGATGGCGGTGGGGGTAATTATCACCAAGGTGTTCATCCTCATCGCTATTTTTGCCCCTGTTTTTCAAGCATGGGGATGGCTGCAAGATCCCACTGCATCCCTAATTAACCCAATTCACGAACCTCCCGGTGGTGAACATTGGTTCGGTACGACACGCCAAGGGTATGATGTTTTCTCCCGCACCTTATTTGGTACTCAAGCGGCGTTAAAGGTGGTGATTCTAGCAACCAGCTTGAGTTTAATTATTGGTGTTCCTTTGGGGTTAGTAAGTGGATATCTCGGCGGTAGATTAGATCGGGTGTTGTTGTTTTTGATGGATACGATCTATACCTTGCCGGGATTGCTGCTATCGATTACCCTAGCCTTTGTGGTTGGGCGAGGCGTTTTCAATGCCGCGATCGCACTCAGTATTTCTTATGTTCCCCAATATTATCGCGTTGTCCGTAACCATACCGCCAGCGTCAAAACGGAATTATTTATTGAAGCCGCGCAAGCTATGGGGGCTTCTCCTAGGCGGGTTCTCTCCCGTTACCTATTTCTGAATGTGATTCAAAGTGTCCCGGTTTTATTTACCCTAAATGCCGCCGACGCTATTTTAATTTTAGGTGGACTGGGATTCTTGGGACTAGGATTACCTGAAGAAACGCCAGAATGGGGACATGATTTGCGTCAAGCCTTGGATGCTTTACCGACAGGGATTTGGTGGACAGCATTATTCCCCGGTTTAGCGATGACATCTATGGTGGTTGGTTTATCGTTATTGGGAGAAGGGTTAACGGAGATTATTAATCCCCGTGGGCGAGAGGGGAGATGAGGCATTTCTGCCTTCTTGCACTAGAACAGCAGTCCAGTAATCGGATCATCTAATTGATGATGTTAATATTATCGTTGCATCAATGCAAGTGGATCAATCATGAGTGTGACACAGAGTAGTTTTAGCCCCGTACAAAATCAGTCTGGCACAGGAAGTCAAAGAATTTTATCTCGTCGTTTTACCGATGTAGAGCATTTCAAAGAATTCTATGGCTATCGCCAGCTCGAAATAACACAACTCACTCCGGGTTTCCTGAAAAGTGAGTTTTTGTCCGTCAAGATTGGTAATTTATATTTCATCCGCAATCGTGCTAATCACAGGATTCAATCCTGGGGGGCGAAACAGAAAGACTATCTAACGTTTTCGATCGTCTGGGTGGCCGTTGGAGACAATTTTTACTCCCACAAACGACCCATATCTTCCCCAACCAGTCTGTTTGGTTTTGATCGACAACGAGACGTAGACTTAGTGACGGCTCCAGGGATGATGACAGACGTTTTGATTCCTGTGGAAACCTTTCAATCTTATGCCAACCAATTGCAGCGTCATGATTTTGATGATCGCTTCCTCGTTACTAATCATGTGATTTTATTACCGCATCAGATGAGGTAGATCAAGACTTATCTGGGGAATTTGTTTTGGCTAGTGGAACAGAAAGATTCCTGGTTGGAACACCCCCATGTTCCAGCTTTGATTGCTGATCATTTTGTTCTTTTGCTAATCAAAAATATTCCAATTAATCGCCATTATAAAGCATCTCTCAAACCTTCCCAGCGGGCTAAGTTAATTGCTCAAGCCGAGCAGGAAATGTTGGATCACTTGGAAAAACCCCTAACCTTGAAGCAGTTAGCAAAAGGATTAGGTTCGAGCAGTTCAGCCTTATCCTATGGTTTTCAGGACTTATTTGGCATGAGTCCCATGCGCTATCTTAAGGTGCAACGGCTGAATGCGGTGCGGCGGTGTCTGAAGGCAAGCTCTAGGCGAGCAGGGGTTGTAGAGACTCCTATGCGTGGAACGTCTGGAAGCAGGGGAAGCAATGTTCCTATAGTAACTATAGGGATAGCGTAATAGTTTTGAATAAAGGTGTTTTACCGAGTGTACCCGTTAGAGTAACTCAACCCCAGCTTGGGTCAACTTTCCCGGTGCGATCGCGATCGCAACACGACAAAGCGGCAAGATATGGGTCGGATGAGGAAGGTAAATTGTATCATCTCCGGTCAAACACCCCCAAATACTTAACAAAACGAATATAAGGAATGCTATTATTTGCCATCAAATTTATTTTCTTTTTTGATTTATCGAAAAGTTGGAATTTTTGAATGTTCAGTGAAGCCGGGTTATGAAATAAGTGTGAATAGGGTTTAGGTCAGGAAGAGAGGTTTTTAATATTCTTTTGTTGCTGCTGTTACCTGAACAATGACCTTGAACTCTACTCGTGAAGGAGTTTGTTGATTAATGCAACGAGTCATGAAAATGGGAATCGCGATCGCGATGTCCCTAACGCTTTTACTGTCGGGGTGGCTGCCGTGGTTGCGGATCGCCCCGGCTTTTGCCCAAACCAGTCCTCCTCCTAATATCTTGGTGATTATGGGAGATGATATTGGTTGGACGAATGTGAGTGCCTATGAAAAAGGCATTGTTGGCTATGACACCCCCAACATTGATCGGATTGCCAAAGAGGGCATCCTGTTCACCGACTACTACGCCGAACAAAGCTGTACCGCTGGGCGGGCGGCTTTCATCACCGGGCAAAGTGGTTTGCGGACAGGCTTGCTCAAGGTGGGTTTTCCGGGGGCACCCTTTGGTATCCAGGATGAAGACCCCACCCTGGCAGAAATGCTCAAGCCTCTGGGCTATGCCACAGGGCAGTTTGGCAAAAACCACCTGGGGGATTTGAACAAGTTTCTGCCCACGGTACATGGCTTTGATGAATTCTTTGGCAACCTCTATCACTTAAATGCCGAAGAAGAACCAGAGAATGTGGACTATCCCGGTGGACCCGATGGCAAATTTGCCAATACGATTGGTCCGCGTGGAGTGCTCGACTGCGTTGCTACAGATACCCCCAGCCCCGATCCAGGCGATCGGTTTGGACCCATGGGCAATCAGAGCTGCGCGGATACTGGCTCGCTCAATATTGAGCGGATGAAGACGGTGGATCGGGAATTCCTGACCCGCACCAAGCAGTTCATCGCCAAAGCAGTAACCAAGAAACAGCCTTTCTTTACCTGGTTTAACTCAACCCGGATGCATTTCTATACCCACATCAGTGATGATGTTGAGGGCATCAGCGGTCAGGGCTTCTATGGCGATGGCATGGTGGAACACGATGGCCACGTCGGCGAGTTGCTCGACCTACTGGATAAGCTGGGTGTTGCCAACAATACGATCGTTATCTATACAACAGATAATGGTCCCCATTACAACCAGTGGCCCGATGGTGGACTGACACCATTTCGGGGTGAAAAGAACACCAACTGGGAAGGGGGTTATCGCGTACCGACACTGGTGCGCTGGCCCGGTCATATTCCAGAGGGAGTTGTATCCCACGAGATTTTCTCACACCTAGATTGGGTACCGACGCTAATGGCAGCGGCGGGTGTGGATGACATCAAACAACAGTTGCTGATGCCCTGTGAAGATGAATCCACGAATCTCTGTGGCACCTATTTAGATGGGTTTAATCAGTTACCCCACTGCTCCAATTACTGGTGTTCTAGCTAGCGAGAAAAGTTGGAATTTTTGAATGTTCAGTGCAGCCACGTTCGTTATGAAATCAGTGTAAATAGTTGAGAATTCCAAAAACAATTCATTAATAAAAAAAAGGAACACCATGATACTTTGTAGATTCTGTACCGCAAGCTCGGTTATATCCGAACAAAACTTAACATTTTTTATTGTAAAATATTGCGCTTTTGGCTATCATATTTTATAGAAAACTAGCTCAACCAAAAATTACCAAAGGAGTTGAGTAAAAATTAATCAAACCAGGAAAGATTAAGTAGTATCTTAGCCATTATTTTGTCTAAAATGGCATAGCTGTTAACTTTTTAGGAGTCAAAAAATGCCTTCTCGATTTTCTGCCCATTGGAATAAAGATGGTAGCGTCCAACCGAATGCGCCCCGTTGGGCCGCATTGCGATCTGATATGCGAAGTGCCTTTCCCACCTACTATTCCACAGAGACCGATCCCTTTGCCGATATGGTGGGCGAAGCGATTCGTTATCTCAATCAACTCAAACCCCCCCAACCCACTTCCTCCCCCGGAGAAACCCCAGGCTATCTGGGAGACGATCCCTCTGGACCTCACTATGGCAACGTTACCGAAGCCCGACTAGCAGAAAACATGGCATCAGTGGTAGACGTGCTGCAACAGGCTGCCGATCTGTTTAAGGGAATGCCCAACTGGAATCATCCCCTAGTGATGCCCAATGTGATTCCCCCAGCCAACACAGCGGCGATTATCTCGGCAATGATGACCAATGTTTTCAGCCCCAACATCATTGAAGGGGAATATGCCTGGGATGTAGAGCGGACGGAAATGGAAGCATCGGCAATCCTGGCGGACTTAATTGGTTGGCCCACCGAAGAGGCAGGGGGTTTGTTCACCTTTGGCGGCTCAGGCTGCTATTTCTATGGCATTAAATACGCCATCACCAATTGTTTGGGACCAGACTCCCGCTGTAATGGCGTTCGCACCGATGCCAAAGTGCTAGTGTCTCAACAGGGTCACTATTGTAAACAGAACTCCACCGACTGGACCGGTCTGGGTATGGAGAACTACATTGAGATCGACACCGATGATGTCACCAATGCCATGGACTTCAACCACCTCGAAGAAGTGGTGCGAGAACTCCATGCAGCAGGTACGCCCATCGCCGCGATTGTCTGCACCATGGGGACAACCGATGCCTTCGCTGTCGATCCCATTGACAAAGTACGCGAACTCGTTGATGAACTGTATCCCCTGTCAGAGTATCCCAACGGTGCGGGACGTCCCTTTATCTACGCTGACGCCGTAATTGGTTGGTCTTGGCTTACCTTCAAAGGCTATGACTTCACCGCGAATCCCTTGGGCTTTTCCCAAAAGGTTTTGGCAGATATCCAGAAAAACTATGACGCGATCAGCAAAGTAATACACGCTGATGCCATTGGCTGCGACTTCCACAAAACCGGTTGGTCAACCTACAATTGCAGCGTGGTCATGGTTCGTAGTCTGCATCGCTTCCAAGAACTCCTGAGTCGCCCCGGTTCTGCCTATCTTCAGGCTCGCACCTGCTACAACCCTGGACTCTATACCCTGGAAGTGTCCCGTTCTGGCTCCTACTCAATGGCAGCCTGGGCGACGCTGAAATTCATGGGCTATGAAGGATTCCGCTCGATTCTGGGCGGCATTCTGGAAATACAACACTACCTGCGCGATGAGGTGATTGCTAATGAGCCAACAACAGTCTGTGTCAACACCGCCGATTCCGGCTTCGTTACCTTGTTCCGGGTATATAAAACCGGAGTGAATGCCCAAGCCCAATATGAAAAAGAATTGAATGATCCGGCGGCTAAGGCAGAACTGGAAGCGAATAACAAATTGCAGCAAGACATCGCCGATATGCTCTGGCAATGGCATCGGGATGGTCAGTTGCATGGAGGCAGCTATGCACCTTACATCAGTTATACCAGTGGTTTCCGTCCCACAGACTATGACGATGATACGGTTGAACCCGGTTTTATTTACGCGGTGAAAGCCTATCCGATGAATGTCAATATCACCCCTGAGGTGATGGATGAGCTGATTCGGTTGGTGTTGGTGGCGCGGGATGCCATTGAAGCGGGTACGGTGCCCCAACCCAATGATGATGCGGGGAGTTGTCCCCTGCCTTATTCCGACTTCTCCAACATTACACCTCTGGTGTGTGCTTCCGATGAGGAAGGTGCAGGGGGTGCCACCTCTGATAACCTCCTCTCTGGTATTGGGCGGCAATCGGTCAAAGCCTTGAAGCGGCTGAAGAAACGCCGTCGTGGCAAGAAGTAGAAGTCGTAGCCGTAGGGTGCGTTAGACGGTACTAATCTGTGTTCTCATCCGAGAATTATCAATCCGTCGTAACGCACCATTCTCTGCCCAATGAGAGCAGTTGGGGTGCGTTACGGCTAATTTCGATCTGGAAAGGAAAACCAAATCAGGGAATGCCTAACGCACCCTACCTTCAACACCAAAACTCATTCATGATTATTTACTGGAGTGAACCATGCTCAAACTTCCGATTGATTTAACCCCCGACTATTCCGGTCAAGGATTAAGTCGCTTAAAACAAGCCGTTGGTAAATTGTTAGCCGATCGCACTATCCCTGAACTCTCCGGTAAAAAGCGGATTGTTTCTCAAACCCTCCAAGATTTGCTCGGTGGGGAAAATGAAACTGAGCGCGAAGTTGCCGCCTGGTTTCTGGGTCCACGGGGGGAAAATGTCGATCTATTTTCCGAATGTTAAATCTGTCGGTGGATGAAATATTGAATTTCTCTAACCGCTTGCTCGAAGACTATAACGTTGATCCAGGCGCTTTCAATGCTGCCCTTTCTCCCTATTCCCTGCAAAATATGGGCTTTTTGGACTTTGCTGAGAAGTTTTTAGTGGGAACAGGTGTAAAAGATGCAGTGGTTATCGTTCCGGCGTCTAAACACTATTCCTTACCCAAAGGTGCGGCGATTCTAGGGTTGGGAGCCAGTAATATGCACACTGTACCCCTAGATGCTTATGGTCGCATGGATGTGGTGGAATTAGAAGCTGCCATAGATGAATATATCGCCACGAAGCATCCAATTATTTCTATCGTTTCTGTCTTTGGTACCACCGAAGAGGGCAATGTTGATTCCCTGACAGAGATGGTACGATTGCGCGATCAAAAGTATCGTCCAGCCAATGTAGACTTTGTGCTTCATGCTGACTGTGCCTGGGGTGGCTACTTTGCTTCTCTGTTGTGGGATAACTTAGATGATCCGGAGGATACACCGCTTCCCCCGTTGCCGATGAGTGATTATGTGATTGCCCAATATCAACACCTGAAGCACACCGATACCATAACCGTCGATCCGCACAAAACCGGATATCTCCCCTATCCGGCGGGTGCCTTATGTTATCGCAATATGGCGATGCGGAGTCTGATTGCCTTTGAAGCTCCCTACATCAACTCTGATGGCGCCAGCACTGAAGAGGAGTTAATCCTGGGGACTTATGGGATTGAAGGCTCGAAACCGGGTGCCGCCGCCGCTGGGGTTTATCTCAGTCATGCGGCGATTCGTCCTACACGCCAAGGCTACGGTAAAATACTGGGGCGCACCCTCTACAACTGTAAAGTCTTCCATTGGAAGTTATTGGAATACAGTGAGAAGGAAACCGATTTTGTGGTTGTGCCGACGCCGAAGCTTGAGCTTGAGTCGATACCTTTACTGCAAAAATTGTCTGGTAAAACGCCTCAATCGATTATCAATGAGTCTACGGATGAGGCGTTCGATATGTTGCGTCAAACGGGTTCGGATTTGAATATTCTCACCTATGCCTTTAACTACAAGGTAAACGGGGTTCTGAATCAAAATTTGGATGAAGTTAACGCTTTCAACAAGAAAATCTACGATCGCAGTGGAGTAGAGCCAACATTATTGATCATGAATAATTCTCTCACTTTAAACAAAACTCAAGAATCTACAGCTAAAACTTGCCAAGTTTCCGTTTACGATGAATGGTCGCCTCTAGAAGAAGTCATTGTCGGAGTTGTCGAAAATGCTAGACTTCCTCAAATTGACCCCAGTGTTCGTGGGGTAGATTTTCCCGAATTAGCCGATGACGATATCCCCACTGGGAAATTTAGCGATCGCGTCATCGCAGAAACTCAAGAAGACCTTGCCAATTTAGTGGCTACGCTGCAAGAATTAGATGTCAAGGTTCGTCGCCCGGAAATAACCAACCATTCAAATCATTTTTCTACCCCCAATTGGTCTTCTTCCGGACATTATAACTATTGTCCCCGTGACTTGTTTCTAGCACTAGGCAATCAAATCATCGAAACTCCATCTCCTTCTCGCTCTCGTTACTTTGAAATGGATGCTTATAAAAAAATATTTTTAGAGTATTTCCATTCAGGGAGTCGTTGGATTGCCGCCCCCAAACCGATGCTGATTGATGAATTGTTCACTAATCCCAATAGTAAAAAAAATGGCTTGTTAAATTCAGAAATAGCTTTTGATGCCGCTAATATTCTTCGCTTAGGCAAGGATATTCTTTATCAAGTCAGCGATTCTGGTAACCAGTTAGGAGGACAATGGTTGCAATCCGTTTTGGGAAACGATTACCGAGTCCATCAATGTATAAACGTGTATCTGGGTAAACATATTGATACAACATTTACCGTGGTTCGTCCCGGCTTAGTTGTGATTAATCCAGAACGAGTTAATCAAGATAATTTGCCCACATTGTTTCACGATTGGGATAAAATTTGGTGTCCAGAACCAGTGGATATCGGCTATGAAGGCTCTCCCCTGTCATCAATTTGGATTGCGATGAACTTTCTCATGGTTAATCCAGAGCTAGCCATTGTTGATCAGCGCCAAGTTTCTTTAATCAAAGAACTGGAGAAGCGACGTGTAAATGTGATTGGGTTACAACTGCGCCACGCTCGTACATTAGGGGGTGGATTCCACTGCGTAACCAACGACGTGCGCCGCGCTGGTTCACGCGAAGATTACTTCAACTGATTCTCCTTAAAACCAGAAACAAATATCCGGTTACGAACAAGCAATTCCCAAAAGTGACTGAACTGTTTGATATTGTCAAAGAAGTTTGTCGTCCGAGACGATATCTTGACTAAACTCACGCCGTCGTGTCGCGCGGGAAAAGGTTCCAGGGATTGCATGACTGTTGTTTATGAGATTAAATCAATGATTTTGAACCGTATGTGGAGGATAGTAGTGGCGGTGGCGATCGCGGCTGCCCTCTTCCTCCAAACCGCTGTCTCGCCAGCCATGGCACAGCAAATTCTGCCCCATCCCGACGACCCCTTTTCGGGTAAAATCGGGCTAACCGTTCCCCAGTCTGTACCCGATAAACCGGAACTGAAACTGCCTTCTACCTTTGGTATCGAAAATGCCCCCAATATCCTGGTGGTGATGCTGGATGACGTCGGCTATGGTCAATTCGGTACTTTTGGTAGCCCGATCATTCAAACTCCGACAATGGATCGAGTGGCATAAAATGGCTTGCGCTACACCCAATTCCACACCACCGCCCTCTGTTCACCCACACGAGCCGCCCTACTCACCGGACGAAACCACCATTCCGTCGCCACCGGTGCCTTGAGTAATGGCTCAACTGGATACCCTGGATATAACAGTATTATTCCCCAAAGTGCCGCCACCTTTGCCAAAGTCCTGCAGGCGTATGGTTACAGCACCGCCTGGTTTGGCAAAAACCATAACGTTCCCGAATGGGAAGCCACGGAAGCCGGACCCTTTGAACCTTTGATGACGCTACGGCTGAGACTCATCATACCACCCAATATTTTGAGATGCTGGGCAACCAGGGAATCTACGATCATGGCTGGATGGCTAGTGCGATGCGGGGTGAGCCTTGGCTTGACCAAAACGACGACTCCATCGATGTGCTGCACATGAACTGGGAGCTTTACAACGTTAATGAAGACTTTTCCCAGGCAAAGGATCTAGCGGCTCAAATGCCCGATAAGCTTGACGAAATGATCAAGCTGTTCTATGCCGAAGCGTCTAAATACAACGTGTTTCCCCTGGATGATAGCAAAACGGAACGATTTGATGAGTCCAATCGCCCGACTATTACCCAAGGGCGCACCACCTTTACCTATCCCGATCATTTCCGCACCCGAGAAACCTCAGCCCCTGACTTGAAAGGCAAAAGCCACACCATCACAGCAGATGTCGTCTTTAACACAGGTGATCAAGGGATGCTGCTCACCGTCGGGATTTGCCCAATTATTCTTAATTTTACCCCCCCATGACGAACAAACCAGCCATTAAAAAGCTAATTAATGATTTAAGGGATATTCCCAATCAATAAAAAAATGTTATTTTAGGTTGATTTTTGTTTGACGGTTTGTTGAGCAATACGTATGAATTATAATTGGAGATTTAGTCAATTTCTCCCAAAATGTCAAATGATTACTTTTCCCTAACTTAATACCGATGAAGACTTCCTGGTTTTCCCTTTTACTCCATCGATTTGCCCTAATTTATCTGACTGCATTCCTATTCTTGGGCTTCCCTACCCCTTTAAATGCTGCACCGATCAATTCCGCCCCTTCAGATTCCGCCTGTCCTGAAGGAATGGTCTTTATTCCTGGAGGAACCTTTACCATGGGTTCAGATACTCACTATCCATCCGAACGTTCTGCCACCGATGTCACCGTAGATAGTTTCTGTATCGATCGCCACGAAGTCACCAACGCCGAATTCCGCCAGTTTGTCACAGCTACAGGCTACAAAACTATTGCTGAACGCCCCCTCTCAGAGGAACAATTTCCCGATTTAAGTGAGGATCAGCGACCACCCGGTTCCCTCGTCTTTCAACCACCGGAGGAAGGAATTCAACAGATTGCCTATTTAAGCTGGTGGCATTGGGTAGTGGGTGCCAACTGGCAACATCCTTATGGACCCGATAGTAGTATCCTGGGTAAAGATAACTATCCTGTGGTTCACATTGCCTACGATGATGCCCTAGCTTACGCCAATTGGCTGGGCAAATCTCTGCCCAGCGAAGCCCAATGGGAATATGCCGCACGAGGTGGACTTAAAGAGAAAGACTTTACTTGGGGTAATCAGTATTCTGCTAAAAAAGCTAATACCTGGCAAGGAATGTTTCCCTTCTTTAATACCAAAAAAGATGGTCATCTCGGTACCGCCCCCGTGGAATCCTTTCCCGCCAACGGTTATGGACTTTATGATCTGACCGGAAATGTTTGGGAATTAACCTCAGATTGGTATCAGGTGGGACATTCCGGCAAAGAGCATAGTGTTAACCCAACTGGACCAGAGCCAACCGCCAGTTTTGACCCCAAAAAACCAGAAGAAGGGGCTTTGCACGTCATTAAAGGTGGTTCTTACCTCTGTGCTAAGAATTATTGTAGTCGCTATCGACCCGCCGCACGGGAGTCTCAAGCCCCCGACACTGGCACAACTCACGTTGGGTTTCGTTTAATTACCCAGACAAGGTAAGTAAGCGTAATCGGATCAGTAGGGGTTTGGTTCCCAGACCCATTTCGGGAAGATACAGTCATTCCTAAATAATCCAGCATGATTGGAGTGCGATCGCTTCAACACTCTTTGGCGATCGCACTAGCTACCCGCCGCCGCACAATAGAGTTGAGTCTGCTATCTTTCAACGCGACTTGGTATAAATCAGCCAGAACCGTCTTGTTGCCAAGAAATCACCCTGACGTTGTAATAGGTTTCGCTGGTTTTCAGGGATTGCGCCAACGAGGCTGCGGACCTCTTTTACCTGGCTTAATCAGCGGTTTGCCATTAAATAGAGGTATTAACCACATTTTCCCAGTCTTGTAAGCGCCTTCCACTCTGCCTTGGATCAGCAGGACTCTCAGTCGAGCCGTAGAGATATTTAAAATTTGAGCCGCTTCTGTTGTACCGACGATCATATCAACTCTAAGGATAGCGTAATAGTTTTGATTTATATTATGTCCGGACGATTGCCCATAATTGCAATGTTGTCCAAGCGTTTCACACGGCTTTCTTTATTCGCAGTGCTAAACTGGAGCTTGCCTTGCGGCGGCGAAGTCGAAGTTACAGCACTTTCTAACACCGTGTAGTACAGCAATCATCAGATAGCTTTGCTCTACTCTTGTTTAGCTGTATCACATGGAGTCTGAAAACGCTATAACTTTTAAAACTTGGTCGATAAAGACTGTGGGAAACCCAAGCTGCTTGCGTTTGAAACGCAAGAGCCCTGAATTGACAGGGTCTGCCAGGAGATAACACAGCACTCTTTGAGGCTTTCCCTTGTGTGCCTAGGAACCCGTTTATCGGGATATATAAGCCCAAAGGTCTATAGAATCTTCCTTCTTCTCGAAGAAAGAGTGTCAATCTCGTCGAATAATGAAGACATCGCTTTTCCTGTTCCAAGCTGGGAATTCTACCAGCTTTCTTTGTATGAAATCGATTCAACCCCAGTTTATAGGTTTTGCTGCCATTGGCGGGTTACTACTCATCCCTGTTGCTAGTGCAGGGTTTTGGTGGACAAGTTCTGTCGCCCAACTGCCTCAACCGGAAAATGTATCTCAAGATAGTCCATCCCTCTCTCCGATTCATCCCGATGAACCCGTTGAAGATACCCTCAACGAACGCTTTTCTCTCTCCAACTCCCTAGAACGAATTCAACAAATTAAGCACGCCCTATCCAGCTTCCAACAGTTAACCGAAACCAGCCAACCCATTTTAGGCGATCGCAAAATTGCCGAAATTGGTCATACCGACTGGGAAACGCAGCATCTGGGCTTTCCCAACTGGGTGGGTTCTGTAGAAGGCACGCTGAAAAAACAAGCGTATCAGATCGCTAAACTCGAATTTGAACTTGCCCAAGAACAATACCAAGATGGCGAAATCTCCCAAGCTGTTTTAGACCAGAAAGAAGCTAGTTACCGCCGCGCCGAACAAGACTTCCAAGCCTTTTGGAATTCCTCTACTCCTGCCGATTAAAACTGCCGATTAATATGATTTAAAATGTAGCTCAGTCTCTGTTCCTTATTTTCTAGCCTAGCCAATGACAAATGACAAATGACAAATGACAAATGACAAATGATGTAATTGGTATTGACTTAGGCGGAACCGCGATTAAGCTGGGACTCTTCCAGAAAAACGGCACTTGCACCCAATCCTTAACCGTGGCGACGCCCCAACCCTCAACTCCCAAAGCAGTGGTTGAAGTGATGGCTGACGCGATCGCACAACTTGATACCAACCATAGGGTGATTGCCATTGGCGTGGGAACTCCCGGACCTGCGGATGCAACTGGACGGATTGTTAGAGTGGCGATTAATCTCAATAATTGGCATGATATTCCCTTAGCTGATTGGTTAGAAGCTAAAACAGGTTGTCCGACGATTATCGCCAATGATGCCAATTGCGCGGGTTTAGGCGAAGCTTGGTTAGGTGCAGGATGTCAGTTTCGCCATCTGATTATGCTGACGTTGGGTACTGGCGTCGGCGGCGCAATTATTCTAGATGGAAAACTCTTTGTCGGTTATCAGGGCGCAGCCGGGGAGTTAGGGTTAATCACCTTAAATCCAGAAGGTCCCCCTTGTAATAGTGGCAATCAAGGGTCTCTGGAACAATATCTGTCCATTGGGGCAATTCGCCGCCGTACCGGAAAAGAACCGGCTGAACTGGGGATTTTGGCAAACCAAGGCAATCCAAAGGCGTTAGCATTCTGGAACCATTACGGACTGGATTTAGGCGCAGGATTAGCGAGTTTGATTTATGTTCTTACTCCAGAGGCGATTATTATTGGCGGTGGAGTTAGTGCAAGTGCCAAATTTTTCTTCCCGGCGGCGTGGGCAGAAATTGAACGTCGAGTGTTACCAAGTTCTCGTACAGGTTTACAGTTACTTCCCGCTACGCTAGGTAATCAGGCGGGAATGGTTGGGGCTGCCAAATTAGCACTGCAAATGAGAAATGATGAATTATGAGTTGTCATTTGTCATTTGTCATTTGTCATTTGTCATTTGTCATTTTAAAGTAAACTTGATTATAAGCTGTTCGGCATTTAAAACTTAATGCCAATAATGGTGAAATCCTTGTAGTGCGAGCCAGAAAGCTCGCTACTAATACCCAATTTAAATGCATGACAACTTATTCCCAACACAACAGTAATTTTCATACCCGCTGCACTCAAGTCAAAGCACCACCGCAACTCGAACCACACCCAGCCGTGCAACCGTAACAATAGGAAGCCGTGCGAATTTCGTCAATCATATCTAAGCGTCCTGCTGCTAATAGCTTACTAACCGTTAACGTTTCCCCAGAGCGAGACTTGGCGGGTATTTCTTCCATCTGATTAAAATCGCAGTCGTAAACATTTCCCAGATAATCAATCGAGAGTTCGTTACGGCACATCAAATGCTCCACCGTAGTTGGATTAAAATTATCTGCCAAAAAATTCAGGTAAGGGGTATATAGCTTAGTTCGTTGCAGATAAAACTTGGTTCTGCCAATGGGCAAATTTGTAATCGTGAACAACTGGTTAAACTCAATATCAAAATTCTGCTTAAGGAACCGTTTGTAATCCTGTTCCAACTTCACCTGATTCGGCGTTAAGGAAAAATATTCACTCACAGGTAACGCCGGGTTATAAACCAAATCCAGGATTAACTGCGGATTTTTTCCATACCCCAATTGATTTAACCGTTGAATTGCCCGAATCGAATCATTGTAAACTCCATTCCCCCGCATTTTATCTACATTATCCTCTAAATAGCAGGGAAGCGAGGCAACAACTCGCACCTGATGCTGGGCAAAGTATTCCGGCAAATCCTGGTATCCCGGTTCAAAGAAAATCGTCAAATTTGACCGCACAATTACCTCCTTTCCCGTTGCCAGCGCTGCTTCAATTAAGGGTTTAAACCCATGATTTATTTCCGGCGCACCCCCAGTTATATCAACGGTTTTAAGTTGCGGAAAACGATGAATCAGTTCGATAAGTTGGTCACAGATTTCTGGGGTCAGTTCCTCCGTGCGTTTGGGTCCCGCTTCCACATGACAATGAGTACAGGCGAGATTACAGCGTTTCCCCAGATTAATTTGCAGAACCGTAATTTGATTTTTGGTTAAATGTGTCCTCAGTTTTTGACTAAACGGGGTTACGGCAAATGTGCCTGTCTGTGTCATGGGTTGCTTTCCTGTAAAACTGTCTTGACGTCAGCATCTAACTAGCCAAATCCATCTCGGCTAGCTGAGTCTATAATAAATCATTTAGCTTATCCGGCGATAGGTTCCCCACGCTCTAATCTTCGATTGAGCGTGGGATGAATCGCCAGTTTATTATTGACAACTTGCTTGTTGTCAGCTAATATTAATTCTCTGGCGATAAGCAAGAAGTGGGCTCTTGCGTAT
>NZ_JAVKBY010000188.1:0-4790 GCF_040222985.1 Coleofasciculus sp. F4-SAH-05 | reverse complement strand
CTACTCAGCATCTTGCTCGCTACTCAGCATCTTGCTCGCTACTCAGCATCTTGCTCGCTACTCAGCATCTTGCTCGCTACTCAGCATCTTGCTCGCTACTCAGCATCTTGCTCGCTACTCAGCATCTTGCTCGCTATTCAGCATCTTGCTCGCTACTCAGCATCTTGCTCGCTATTCAGTAATCGGACTGTATTAACTTTTGTAAATAGACCTCAAACCCTTACAAAGAATACGACTTAAGGCGGGTGGGCAATGCCCACCCTACGGTATATTAAAGGTTTCAGCAATTTCCTCATGCTTATTGAGCGTGCCATTATCCTGAATACTGGTGATTGATAATACGCCTCCCAATTTGGTATCATTCCCTCAACCGTTACGCTTCAACCTAACCCAGTCAGCATCTCGTCATGAAAATTATCCATGGCACCTGGATTCCCCAAACCTCTGACGCATTCATTCAAACGGGCGCGTTTTATCTGTGGGTGGAAACTGATACCCCTTCTACCCAGAAAACTACCCGCAGCAATACTCATCCGGCTCAATTAACCCCAGCAGATTTAGCCAACCTTCTGGTGAATGAACTCGGCGTTTCCCCAACGTCATCTAACCCGATTCAGAATCAAATTACTCCCCAATACTTTATTCTGCCCACCACTCAAGGACAACCGCTTCCGTCACTGGAATTAAGCCGCTATCTGGAAATTGAATTACCAGAATCTGTGGAGTGGCATATCTGGATAATTGATTGTTATCAGATTAGCCCCGTTCACCCAACCCGTGGACGTAAATCTGCCTCAATCGCCCCCGTGATTAAATGCTTAAATGACCTGCATTTTATTGCCCTCTACAATCCCTCAGAACTACAACTGGGGTCTGATTTACTGTTTTGGTATCACTACACCCAGTCCTTTAAACAAGTTATCCTCAAAGACCAATATATTCCAGCCCTTAAATACAGGGAATTCCCCTCACCCAAAAGCAAAGGTAAACGCAGCGCCAAAACTCAGTTATTTGAAATTTATCCCGCTTGGCAAATTATATCGGATCACTATGAAGAGACGATTAACTACTATCAAGACTATATGCCCCTTGCCTGTGTGTCCGGTCACGCCAGTCCCCCCGAACCCATCGAATTTTACGGGAAAGAAGCCTTAATTCGTCATTTTTCTGAATGCTTGCTGACGGAAATTATCACCAATACACCGATTCCGGCTGTTTTGGATAAAAGAATTAATCATTCTCTAATCACGGATTGCCTCTATTCCTCACAAACTCCCCTAGCACAAGCCCCTGAACCGGCATTAAACCGCTATAAACAATGGTCAAGTTGGAAACAACAGATTAGGGGAGGTTCTGATACCTCCACTTTCCATCTTTGTTTTCAATTAGAAGACCCTGCGGAAGAGTCTCCAGACTCATGGCAGATTCAGTTTATCGTCGCCTCTAAAAAAGACCCATCTCTGAAACTAGCAGTTGCCGATTATTGGACTCTGAGTCAAAAAAAGAAAGCCACAGTTTATCAACAATTTGGTCAAGATTTCGAGAAAACCTTACTTTTAAATCTCGGTTATGCTGCCCGTATCTATCCACAAATTTGGCATGGCTTGGAAACCGACCAACCTACAGGGTTAAACCTTACCTTAGAGGAGGCGTTCACGTTTCTCAAAGAACAAGCGTGGGTGCTAGAAGATGCCGGCTATAAAGTCATTGTTCCCGCCTGGTGGACTCCATCCGGGCGTCAACGTGCCAAGCTGCGCCTCAATGCTTCCCCGAAAACATCTCAGTCTCCAAAAGCGGCGAGTAAGGGTTATTTTAATCTAGATACAATTATTCAATATCACTACCAACTCTCCATTGGTGGTCAAGTAATTACGCCTAAGGAATGGCAGCAGTTAGTGGCGGCAAAAACACCCTTAGTCCAGTTTCGAGGTCAGTGGATTGAACTCGATAAAAATAAGATGCAGCAAATGCTGGAGTTTTGGCAATCCCACCAGGAAGAAACGGCAGAAATGACACTCCTGGAGTTGCTCAAGAAAACCAGCGAAGCTGACACAGAGATAGAAGTCGAACATGATGCTATCTTAGGTCAAATTATGGCGTGCTTAAATAACCCCAGCCGACTGGAACCGATTGACAATCCTGCCCAATTAAAAGGAACGTTAAGGGAGTATCAAAAACGCGGTGTATCTTGGCTGCAATATTTAGAACAATTGGGACTCAATGGCTGTCTGGCGGACGATATGGGCTTGGGTAAGTCCATTCAGATTATTGCCCAGTTAGTTAAGGAACGCGAAACCGAATATTCGGTGTCCCCTACCCTGTTAATTGCCCCAACTTCTGTGGTGGGGAATTGGCAAAAAGAGATTGAAAAATTTGCTCCTCATTTGCGTACCTTGGTGCATCATGGGAGTAACCGAATTAAAACGGAAAAGGAGTTTAAAGCGGCTAGCCAAACTCTTGACGTAATTATTACCTCATTTACCCTCGCCCGCAAAGACGAAAAACTGCTCAAAAGTTTAACCTGGCACCGTTTAGTTCTCGACGAAGCCCAAAACATTAAAAATCCCAAAGCCGCCCAAACTAAAGCCATTCTCAAATTACCCGCCCATCATCGTGTGGCGTTAACTGGAACGCCGATAGAAAACCGTTTATTAGATCTTTGGTCAATCTTCAACTTTCTCAATCCAGGCTATTTAGGCAAACAAGCCCAGTTTCGTAAGGCTTTTGAACTTCCAATTCAAAAAGACAATAACCGCCGACAATCGACGGTGTTAAAGCAGTTAGTTCAACCCTTGATTCTACGACGGGTGAAGACAGATAAACAGATTATTAAAGATTTACCCGATAAAGTTGAACATAAACAGTATTGCCAGCTTACCCAAGAACAAGCCTCATTGTATGAAGCCGTCGTCAAAGATGTGGAGGCAAAACTGGAAGACGCTGAAGGAATTAACCGCAAAGGGTTAATTTTGTCAACCCTAATGAAACTCAAACAAGTTTGTAATCATCCAGCCCAGTTTCTCCAAGATAACAGCGAATTCTCGCCCACGCGATCGCACAAATTAGAACGCCTGATCGAGATGATTGAGGAAGTGAATGCGGAAGGAGAAAGTTTGCTCATTTTCACCCAATTTACAGAAATTGGTAGCGCTATAACCAACTATCTGAAACAGACCTTGCATTATAATACCTATTATATTCATGGCGGCATCAGTCGGACAAAACGGGAGCAAATGATTACGGCATTTCAAGACCCTGATACTGAACCATCGGCGTTTATTTTATCTCTAAAAGCCGGGGGTGTTGGCATCACCTTAACTAAAGCCAATCACGTATTTCATTTTGACCGTTGGTGGAACCCCGCTGTCGAAGACCAAGCCACTGATCGCACCTTCCGGATTGGTCAAAAGAAGAATGTTTTTGTGCATAAATTTGTCGCATTAGGCACGTTAGAAGAACGGATTGACCAGATGATTGAAGAGAAGAAAAAATTGTCAGGGGCGATTGTCGGGGCGGATGAGTCTTGGTTAACGGAACTGGATAATGAACGGTTTAAACAGTTGATTGCTTTGAATAAAACCGCTATTCTATAAAGTTAGGAGGGAGAATTTGAGTTAATTTTGGTGGGCATTGCCCACCCTACAAGTGCTATTAAACTTAGGAGATAGGCAGAATGTCTAGATTCAGCCGAACCTGGTGGGGGAAACGCTTTATTGATACCTTAGAATCCTTTACCGACTCAGGTAGACTGGGACGAGGGCGTTCTTATGCCAGTGGGGGTAAGATTAAGGAGTATCAAATTATTCAGGGGAAAATAACCGCAAAAGTTAGGGGGTCAATTAATCCCTATTTTGGCGTTTATAACGAGCCATTATACACCACAACCATTGAAATAAAACCCATTTCAGCAGCATCGTGGTCAAAGGCGATCGCGAACTTGTCATCGAAGGCGAGTTTTGTCTCTAAACTCCTCATGAATGAGATGCCAGATAATATTGAAGAAGCATTTGCTGATGTTAATCTTCAGTTGTTACCCAAAAGCCGTTCTGACTTTAACACCCATTGTTCCTGTCCCGACTGGTCAAATCCCTGTAAACATATCGCCGGGGTTTATTACTTAGTCGCAACGGCGTTAGATGCTGACCCTTTTTTACTCTTTGAACTCAGAGGTTTATCGCGAGAAAAGCTACAGCAAGAACTAGGTAAATCCCCCTTAGGTCAGGTGTTATCTGAATCCTTACAGCATCAGGAAGCCGCCATAGAACCTGCCCAATCTTACTATACCCAGCTCGAAAAAATGCCACCCCCATCATCTGTGAATCAGAAGGAGTTCTGGTTGGGAGAGAAACGATTACCCTCAATAGTGGAGGTGGATGCAACTGCGAATATTCCCGCCATTTTGATTAAAAAAGCCGGAGACATTCCTCCCTTTTGGCACAAGGATAGTTCGTTTATTGAGGCAATGGAACAGGTGTATCAGCGAGTGCGGACTAAAAATAAAGAGAGCCTCTGAACAATGGGGTGTTTTTTCCTGGATTTCCGATGAAATTATTGTCGTAGTAGTGCGAGCATCTTGCTCGCTATCCAAGTAGTGCGAGCATCTTGCTCGCTATCCAAGTAGTGCGAGCATCTTGCTCGCTATCCAAGTAGTGCGAGCATCTTGCTCGCTATCCAATCAGCATCTTGCTCGCTATCCAATCAGCATCTTGCTCGCTATCCAATCAGCATCTTGCTCGCTATCCAATCAGCATCTTGCTCGCTATCCAATCAGCATCTTGCTCGCTATCCAA
>NZ_JAVKBY010000175.1:0-8028 GCF_040222985.1 Coleofasciculus sp. F4-SAH-05 | reverse complement strand
CGATAGAGCATGATGCTGGCGTTCACATCAAGGTGTCATGACCCGTCTAACGTAGACTGCGGTGAGTCTTGGTCTGCACGTTCCGACTATGTAGAGATATGCATAGATATGCATAGTTCTGTATAGGTTTTTCGGAACGGTACAAATGCTGGGTGCATGTCAACACAAGTAGGTTGGGTTTCGACTTCGCTCAACCCAACGCCCCAACACCATGCTGGCTCAAGACGGTTGACCAAATTGGCGATCGTAAACTTCGTCTTCCTTACCGGATTCAACTTTCAGGTTAGAACGTGGTAAGGCGATACAAAGCAATACATACCCTTCCTCTTGCAATTCGGGTCCAAGTCCCATCCCTTCGCTTTGATCCACAGAACCCTCAATGATTTTAGCGGCACAGGTTGTACAAACGCCAGCGTTGCAGGCATTGGGTAAATCTATCCCTTGTTCCTCCGCCGCCTGAAGAATCTTTTTGTCTTCTGGGACTTCTATCGTGTGGGTTGTACCTTGGTGATTGATTTCGACGGTGTAAGTCTTGGGCATTGTACCTCTTAGCGGCTTTCCAGGTTGACTTTCCCGGTTCGGGAAAAAATATTGACCGGGATTATTTTAACGTTTGATGCCGGATTCCAGGCTATCCTTAAGTGTATTATGAGACCGACACTCTAGATTCTCATGGTTGATCCGATCGCATCCTCTCGTACCCACCAGGCTGAACCCTCCCTCCCGCCTTCCTGGAACTATGAGGCGACAGTGGCTCAGGTGGAGACGATTATCGAGCAAATCGAGCGGGGGGAACTGGAATTAGCCGAGGTATTTGACCAATTTGCCTCAGCGGTAGAGTATTTGCGTCAATGTGAAGCCTTTCTGCAACAGCGACAACAGCAAATGGATTTGTTGATTGAGACGTTAACCGATGAGTCAGATTCCCAGACTTGATCTCTAACTGTTTGCTCATCTGTTCGATAACAGATTAGCG
Organism: Coleofasciculus sp. F4-SAH-05; assembly: GCF_040222985.1. NCBI lineage: Bacteria > Bacillati > Cyanobacteriota > Cyanophyceae > Coleofasciculales > Coleofasciculaceae > Coleofasciculus > Coleofasciculus sp. F4-SAH-05. Next base: position 7,052 of record NZ_JAVKBY010000175.1, on the reverse strand, counting down.
TGTTAGAGCCTTCAATATAGCCTTTCTGTTCATATCTTTATCGTCACCGATGTTGAGGTGCGATCGCGCTTTAGATTCCAGGGTACGTTAAGATGCATTTCAATGAGCGATTCCCTGTTAGACACCACACCAAAACCCTCGACCTACCGTAGTAGGCTGGCAAGCTTAAAGTTGTGGGTAAAATTTTTCTGGATCACTACCCTCATAAGGGTTTGAGAAAATACTTGACCACCGTTTTAACCTTGCCAAGCTAGTAGGGTGGGCATTGCCCACCAGCGTTAAGTCAGTGGCATTCATCCTAAGATAAGTACCTGGACATAAACTCTGTACTTTGTACTAAGAAATGTTAACAAGCCTCAAACCCTTACTATTGCCTGTTGCCTGTTGCCTAATCTCAACCATTAACTTGACTTTTATCCGATTACTTACCTGATTATTGGCAAACCTGATGTTCAAGGCAGTGCAGGCGTTTCGTTCTGGATTGATGTAGTAAAGGCGATGTATTAAAAAAACAATACTATTATTGTTGATCATCACTATAGTCAGTTTCAACTTTTTGACTAATCACTTCCCACATTGAGCGAGTAATTCCAGATTTCGGCAAGCCCTCTCCCCCTTCCTCGACAGGAGCTGTAAAGTCTCTGACTAGAAATACAAGTGGAAAGTTATTAGTCGCGCCATTACTTGTGCTGAGAAATAGATTGTGATACTTGGGTAAATCTCTGGCAAAACCTTCGATTGTTTTCTTGTCGGCTAAACCACAAGAAACAACTTTGTTAATATCTTGTTGGTTAACCATTCGAGTCATAATTACATTATCTACAAGTCGAAATACGGAGTCGGGTAAAGCTCCTGGCGTATTAGTTACAAAAAATAAATTTATTCCTAAATGTCTAATCAAAGGAATTAACTCATCAATGTATCCCTCATCCATATACATATGTGCTTCTTCAAAAAACACTGAAGGATATATAGGAATTTCTACTTTGTTTTTTTGAAATGATTCATACTGCTTACGACATATTTCTTTCATTTGATCTATTACAAGAGTAACCACTACTTTCTGTACAACCGGAGACAAGCCTCCTATATCAAATACAATAACGCCAGCATAATTTTTCAGATCTTCTAAATTCTGTGGTTTATTAGCATTTTGCGCTTGCTGATGCCCTTCATCTTCGATACCATGTGCCATCCGGTAAAGAACTGTCCGAAGTGAAACAACTCTTGTTGTAGGAGTACGGTTTTCTCGAAGAGCATTTTCTTCTTCTTGTGCTTCCTTGCTTGTACAGAAAAGATGATAGCTCATTAAATTTCTAATGCCACGTCTATAGGCACCGAGCATATGATCATTGGCTCCAATAATGTCTTCTTCTTGCTCCAATAAAAACTGTAAGTCTGCAAATTCACCAGCTAAATTTCTATCTTCAATAACTCCCGGTAAATTAGCTCTTACAGCATTATCTGTAGCTGCTGTATTAAATAAAGATAACTTTTCAAACACCTTAAATATACTAGGAATAGGTAATTGATCTAGCCTAAACTTTAAATTTACAGTTGGGCGAATCCTGTTAGCTTTAGGCAACGAACCATATTCGCCGTTGATATCAAACACAATAGAAGGCATACCCAGCTTTCTTTGCAAATGTATAATGCCCTTGGTGATGTGAGATTTACCACCTCCTTTCATTCCTGTAATAAGGTTAACTTTTTCAAACCCTCCCGCATAAACTCTAACCGGATGTTTTTGATTAGCTCCTAAAGTGCCTAAATCTAGATTCAACTCATCTAAGCTTTTGACAACTTTTTCTAGAATAAAAGCCGGATTTATCAAGAAAATATCAACATTTCGGGTAACTACTTTTCCTTCGGGATCTTTCCAATTTCCACTTTGCACAGAAGCACGAACAATAAATTCACCTATCAGGAATTCGTCTATAACTTCTCTTGGCTCATTATAAGAACGCTGCATTTCCCTTGCATGAGCAGTTGTCAGCAATCTAAACAACGCTTTACTATCGGCTTGCGGGTAAGAAGCAATTCCTTTTGAAACTATCTGAACAATGAGTCCTGTTTCATTTTCTAATGAATCCGATGTTGTTACTGATTGGTTTTTATCTCGCAAGTACAAAACATCACCTACAGCAAAGTCTTTGGCTTTAGGATAAAAAATTATACTTCCTTCATTACCAGTTAATTCTAAAAGTTGCGCCGATTGAACAGCCACTTCATCTGATAGAGCTGAGCGAACTACCTCTTCTGAATCAAGTTCAGTATCAATATCTACATCCGGAACTTGAAAACCTGTTAGTTCAAATTCCTTGGCAGCTTGGTTACTTTTACTCTGTCTATGCTGATTTTTGGCTGACGTTGATGAATCTTTATGTTTGGTCACAATCTTACTCCTATATTTCTAACAAATTTATTTACCAAAAGAACCAAAAGGTTGAAACAATACTTCCATGCTAGGCTGCTCTTGAGGTCTAGCCCCTAGATTAATAGTGGCTTGAGCCAAAATATTTTGAAAATCCTGAAACAAAAAACAACTATATTGATGTGCTTCTATTAAGGGTTTTGGATAACCACCATAGATTCGGCAATAGTTATAGACATCATTAATGACTTCATCGGCTGTCTAGTTTATCAGACTCATTAATTAGCTGATTAGGTTCGATGTCACGCTCTGGAATCAGTATAACCTCGCCTTGATGATCGGCAAGACTTGCCCAAGCTGCTTGAACCAGCTGCTTTATAGATTGGTTTTCCCGATCAATAAATTTCATTAGCAAATTTACTGAAGTCAATTCTCTGAGTAGTGAATCCCTGCCCTAAGAGATACCACCGTCTAAGATAACATCATTCATCAAAAAATGCCATAACAGGTTCAGACAGTACAATTTTTGTCATTCACCAGCTATACTGTAACCGCCTCACTATTGAACGACAAAGGTTCATCTTTGCGAGTTTGCATGTGACTAATCAACTCTTAACCTCTGTACAAGATAGCCTACAGCTAACTACGGACGTAACACCTATAGCGCCCACTGCCGCGCAAATGCAAAAAATTTTTGGTACTCTTGAACAAGACTTACCTTTCTGTGAAGATAGTGCTTTTAAAGGTATGCTCAACTTTGCCGATAATTTAGAAGAACCGATTCATCGTTGGTATTACTATAAAGAAGGCTATTCCCATCGGTTAGTTTCTCAAGTTTTAAAGCGCTATCCTAGACCAAACGGGTATCCTGGTGTCTTTGATCCATTCTGTGGTGCTGGTACTACCTTGCTTGTGGCACAACAACATAACTTACCTGCTGTTGGCATCGAAATAAATCCTTTTGCCACATTTATTAGTCAAGTTAAAACTAATTGGCATAAAATTAATCCGATAAAATTAAAAAATGCTCTAAACAGAATTATTGAAAACAATAATATAAATTGTTCTAAACTTCCAGCTCTAACAACTTTTCACAATGAAAAATATTTTCCTAACAACCATGCTTATCAACTAATTCATCTTAGAGAGTCAATCCGCAGATGTAGAACAACAACGGAAATTAAAAATGCGCTCCTGCTAGCACTTACAGCAACACTGGAAGATGTATCTTGTCTGCATAAAGATGGTCGCGCTCTTCGTTACCATCCTCGTGATGTCATCTCTCCTAAAGAGGCTTTGCATCGCCGTGTAATGATTATGCTTGAAGACTTAGAATCTATACAAAATAGACCTCATCATGAAGTTACAGTTTTAAAAGGAGATGCACGGCATTCAAGTTTATTGTTAAGTAAAAAAATAAATATAGATCATTTTGGTTTGATACTTTATTCTCCTCCTTATGCCAATAATTTTGACTATAGTGAAGTATATAAATGTGAACTGTGGCTGCTAGGAATGTTGAATTCTTATGAACAATGGAAACAACTTCGATTAAGTACTTTCCGCTCCCATCCTAGTTGTAATTTTCCAATAACCCACTATCTTAAAGAAGATCCTGAGCTTCGAGAAATATACCGTTTAGTAGAGCAGACAGCCAGATGCCAAAATATCGGAGGAACTCGTGCATACAAAAGAGCGCCTAGTGTAATTAGAGGTTACTTTGATGATGTTTTTTTAATGCTTAAAGAACAAAAAATTAAACTTGCACCAGAAGGATATATTGTTTGCGTAGTGGGTAATTCAAGACACGGTAATTTGCATATTCCTACTGATGCCATTATAGCAAAAATAGGTCAAGCAATTGGACTTGAACTTGTTGAAATATATGTAGCAAAATATCGCAATGATCGTAAAAACAAAAATCAAAGATTACGTGAAAGCTTAGTTGTTTTTATAAAAAAATAGGACGGTTAAATAACATTATGTTTAAAATTATTTATATCAGCCTACGTCTTACTAAACCGACACTCTAGGACAACAAGTAAGCCGGATATTTCTCGTGCGGTTTATTGATAATACGGCTCCTTATTTGGTATCATTCCCTCAACCGTTACGCTCCTAACCCAGTCAGCATCTTGTCATGAAAATTCTCTATGACACCTGGATTCCCAAAGCCTCTGACGCATTCATCCAAGCGGGCGCGTTTTATCTGTGGGTGAAAACTGATACCCCCTGAAAAAGAACACAAGCATCTATGACAGCCTTCAACCGTAATTCTGTCAACTATACCCTTCCTTACTCCTTACTATGCCTAGCTGGTATATTCATTGGTTTATGAGTCTGTTGGTGTGCCGTAAAGTATACGCCAGCTTCATGACTCATCTGCGCTATGTCTACTACTGCTTCGTGGCGCAACTCTTCCCACTTCTGCTTGTAAGCCATGAGATCAGCGAATTGAATCCGACGCCTTATTCCTTTACCAGTGGACGGAATTTCCCCATCGTTGAGCAGTTTAATTAAATGCTGTCTAGGGAAATCAAGCAACATCGCCACTTCTTCAACAGTTAGGGGTAGATTAAATGTAGAAATTACTACGCCTTTACCCTGCACTAATTGAGAGATGAGTTGAGACAACAATAAAAACACAGATTTAGGGAGTTCGAGTTCTTCCCCCTCTGGACTAACAATTCGTGGCAGTTGTCTGTGATCGCTATTACTAAAATGAGTCAAAAACTTCTCTAATTTTTCTAGATAATATTTTTCTTCATCTGTAGCAACAATTGGTTTAGGTTTAAAGTTATTTACTCCCACTTTTGTTACTCTCCGTAATTGACTTTAAAGCTTGTTCTTAGATTTTCTTTAGGTGTTACGCCAATAAATCATCAACCGCCACACTAAACCCATCTAACACCTGCTGTGTCCTGACAACATCACCCTGGTTAAATAAAACCTGTTGCTGTTGTGTAATCACCAAAACCCATTGACTCTCAGGAAACACTAACCAAACTTCCTGACACCCCGATCGCAGATACTCTTTGACCTTACTAAAAACCTCTTCCGCCCCATCTGTCGGTGAAATAATCTCAGCAATTAAGGGAAAACTTTGGGATAAAACCGTAAACTCGCCAAATTGTTCCACCAGTTCCGGAGTGAGGTAAGATACATCAGGACGACGCCCCCGTTCTCCTGTCCAACAGGGGGTTTCCGTGTAAACATCTCCGCCTAGACTCTGCTCCTCTTTATAATTTCCCCAATATCGAGCTAATCGTGCTTGAATTCGACCATGTTTGGCTGTCATCCCTTGCTTCTCCACCAATTGCCCATCTACCCATTCTGTATGGTCAGGGGGATTTAGCAAATAGTCTTCGACAGAGAAAACGGGAGACTCAACCTGAGAGTCTTGGGAATCCGCGATCGCGTATGCCATAATCATCCATTATCCTTTGCCACAATTATCCCCATTATCCATATTGTGAGGAGTAATCAGTCACCCCCAACAAATGACAAAGGACAAAGGACAAATGACAATTAACCCAACATTTCCTGCGCCCGCTTAATATTTTTACGAACCGATTCGGCTGACGTATGTAGGGCGGCGCGTTCGGTATCCGTGAGGTTAATTTCCACAACTTTTTCGACACCACGACACCCTAACCGTATGGGGACACCAATGAAAATATCCTTTAAACCATACTCCCCATCTAGATAAGACGACACGGGCAAAAGTCGCGACTGATTATGTAAAATGGCTTCCACCATCGCGCAAGTCGAGGATGCAGGCGCTGAATACGCCCCCCCAGTTTTCATCAGATTCACAATTTCTGCACCACCATGACGAGTCCGATCAACTAAACGATCAACTGTTTCCTCATCCATCAGTTCAGTAATCGGAATTCCTCGCACCGTCGAGTAGCGGGGTAAAGGTACCATTAAATCGCCATGACCCCCTAAGACTAACCCACTGACATCCGCAATCGATACCCCTAATTCCATCGCAATGAAGGTTTGGAAACGGGCAGAATCCAGCATTCCTGCCATTCCCATCACCCGTGACGTGGGTAATCCTAATGTCTGCCAGACCAAATAGGTCATCACATCTAGGGGATTGGTGACAATAATGTACAAGGCATCAGGCGATCGCGCGATCGCTTTTTCTGCCACCTCAACCGCAATCTTGGCATTAATTTTGAGTAAATCATCTCGATTCATCCCCGGTTTACGGGGTAAACCCGCCGTGATGATCACCACATCAGACCCGGTGGTATCCATATAATCATTGGTGCCAGTAATCTCGCGATTGTGACAATCCATCCCCTGTGCCTCCATTAAATCTAGGGCAATACCTTGGGGAATACCGGGAACAATGTCTAAAAGCACCACATTTGCCAAATTGCGTTGGGCAATCCGGTGCGCCAACGTGCTACCGACATGACCCGCGCCAATCACGGTGACGCGGTGATCATTGCAGGCGATAGGTAAATTCGAGGAAAATGCCATGGCTATAGATCGATTCTGCGATCGCGACTAAACTACAGGCATAAACTACCCAGACCTGCTAAGAGCTGAGGTCTGGGTTTTTAGTAGCCCGCTCAGTCATCAAACAAGCTAAGACTTCGGCGTGAGCGCTCAGTCGAACGCTGAACATACTCGATAGTTCGGCTTAGCTTGCACGATAACC
>NZ_JAVKBY010000174.1:0-25758 GCF_040222985.1 Coleofasciculus sp. F4-SAH-05 | reverse complement strand
AAAGGTTTAGGGTTTAGCGTCGTGATTATCAGGATGATTGGGATTGTCGGAATAATCACGGTTGTAGGGGCTCCTCGCTGCAAAACATGTTCGGTGTGAGAATTAACCTGTATCGACTCGCCCTTGTCTAAATGTTGTGTTAGACATTACCAATACCGGGCGGAGGGCGACCCGATAAAATTAAAGGTTGGGTGGTGTTAATTGAATCCGGCGGGTCGCCCCTACCATTGTTTTTATGGATGCGATGTCCGATAATTCCCCATACCTGACGGAGGGCGACCCGATACAATTAGAGGTTAGGTAATATTAATTAAATCTGGCGGGTTACGAGAACACCAAAGGTTTAGGGTTTAGCCTCGTGATTATCAGGATGATTGGGATTGTCGGAATAATCACGGTTGTAGGGGCGAGTCGCTGCAAAACATGTTCGGTGTAAGAATTAACCTGTATCGACTCGCCCTTGTGCCAATGTTGTGTTAGACATTACCAATACCGGGCGGAGGGCGACCCGATAACATTAAAGGTTGGGTGGTGTTAATTGAATGCGGCGGGTCGCCCCTACCGGGGACAAATGGCGAACAATTAAACAATTTCTCAACTGGCACAGTAATAGACGAATCGTCGATACGGTTTTCCGGGTCTTTGGGTCATGCAATTCCTGTGCAATTCAAAAAACTGTCCCGTTGCCCATAAGTTATCAGAAAAGTAATTCCTATCCTTGAGTAAATTGAATTAACTAACGTTTGATGAAGAAAGGGACTATGGAATCACCGTTTAACAACCAAATTCACAGTAATGCTTGGGTGAACAATAAACCATGAACAATCAACAATGAACAAATAACCAATGACAAAAAAACCTCAACGGCAATGAACCATCGAGGTTTGTTGTACCAGAGACTGTAACGAAAAGTCTATTGTTTTGGGCGTGTTTTTGACTTATATTGTTTAAGGGCTTTCTTGCGCCGCATTTTGGTCGCCACGACAGCCGACTCAATCGGAAATCCAGCCACGGGAATAACCTGAAACTGTCGCTCGTCTTCTAGCTGCTTGAGTTCGGTGTAGTCTACCCAGTGAATGCAATTGACTGGACAGGTATCAATTGCTTCTTGGATTAAATCTTCTGGGTCACCATCTTGGCGAAAGGCACGCGCTCGCCCATGATCTGGCTCGATGTAAAATGTATTGTGAGCTGTATGGGCACAATGCTTACAACCAATACAGGTAATTTCATCGACATAAACACCTTTCTGCCGCAGCTCACCACCGAGTTCGGGTTCTAAACCGGAACGCTCTGGTGCATCTCGGAAGACGCCACCGAGTTCGGGTTCTAAACCGGAACGCTCTGGTGTCGGGGAGAAATCAGACATTACGCACTCCAGCGTTGGACAACTAAACGGATTGAACCGTCTTGATTATTTTCTTGTTGGGCAACTTGAAACCCTTGCTTGGCAGTTTCACTCATCACGGTATGAAACGCATACCGTTGGGTGATACGGTTGAGGAAACCCTCGACGGATAAAGGCTGTTGCCAGTATTGTAGGTCGGCAACTAGCTCGTATTCTTTGCCATTCCAGGCAAAACCGACATCGTAGTTATTATCTTGTTCGATAACAACTTCGGCGGTTCGGGTTTGACCACGATATCCACGCACTTCACTCGGACCTGCTTTCCAGTCTACGCCCAGGTCAGTTAATGCTGATTGTAAAGAGGTCAGGTTGCGGATTTGAGTTTTTATGTTGCTGAAATGTGACATTTTGGTTAAAGAAAGCTAATTGAACAAAAAAACTTACCAAGAGCTATAGGTCGCTTGAGCGGTTGCTGTTGCCGACTGCTGAGTCGGTTGGGTAAAGTATTCCGATGTTTGCTCCATCGAAACGACTTGCCCCAACTGAGCTTCAATGGCAGCAGTCACTTCCGCACAAGAGGCGCCAACGATACCCGTGACTTTCTCTTGCACTCGACCATCTGGATAAATGACAAATTCTAAGGTTTCCATCAGTTTGTTAACGGTTGGGTCAGTCCTCCAGTTCCGGGCTGTAACACCAATTAAGCGACAGCCTCTGAGTGTACACAACCAGCTATCTCGCCAGTTGAGCCATCTCTCGTTATTATTCGCATCATAGCGAATTGAACCTTAACAGAAATTAATACTTGATTAGTATCATACACTAATCTTTTGTTAAGTTTCGCGTATCTTGCCCTCCCAGTCAAGCGGCAGGATTGTCCAAATTGTGTTCTTAACAAAAAGATACATAGAGATGAGGCACAGGTCAGGTGGGGGAACTGGGAAAGCAGAGGAAGCTGGGGAAGCAGAGGGAGCAGAGGGAGCGGGGGAAGTGGTGAGAGATAATGAAGGTTTGTGTGATTTAAGGTGTATCGCTATGAGTGAGACCCATAAGGCAAATTTGATGGATTCTACGTTAAACAAACCCATTCGAGTCGGTATTTTAGGCTTTGGCGGATTGGGACAAGCGGCGGCTAGAGTGCTGGCTGGTAAACGGGATATGATTTGGGTCGCGGCTGCTGATAAACAAGGTTGGGCATACAATGGGACTGGATTAGATTGCGATCGCGCGATCGCAATGTATCATAATCAAGGATCACTGGGGTATCTCGAACCCGCAGGCACTCTCAGCAATAACACGATTGCTGATTTAATCGAAAATGCGGCAGTGGATGGCTATTTCCTTGCCCTACCCAATTTGCCGAATACGTTTATGGCATCAGTTGCCCGTCAGTTTATCCAATCAGGATGGCGGGGGGTACTCGTAGACGCCCTCAAGCGCACCAGTGCGGTGGAACAATTACTCGCCATGAAAGATGAACTCCAAGAGGCGGGAATCACCTACATGGCGGGATGTGGTGCTACTCCGGGATTGTTAACGGCTGCGGCTGCGATCGCGGCTCAAAGCTATGCTGAAATACACAGCGTTAACATTACCTTTGGTGTCGGTATTGCTAATTGGGAAGCCTATCGCGCCACGATTCGAGAAGATATTGCCCATCTTCCCGGCTACGATGTAGAACAGGCACGTCAGATGAGTGATGCGGATGTAGAAGCCCTCCTAGATAAAACCAATGGTATTCTCACTTTAGAGAATATGGAACATGCCGATGATATCATGTTGGAATTAGCTGGGATATGCTCTCGCGATCGCGTCACCGTCGGCGGCGTTGTTGATACCCGCAATCCGAAAAAACCCTTAAGTACAAATGTTCAAATAACCGGACGCACCTTTGAGGGCAAAACCTCAACCCATACCTTTACCCTTGGTGATGAAACCAGTATGGCGGCTAATGTCTGTGGTCCAGCCTTTGGCTACCTCAAAGCAGGGATATCATTACATCAAAGAGGTCTTTGCGGGCTATTGACGGCAGCTGAAGTGATGCCGCATTTTGTTCGATAGTCTATGGTGATTGGGGATTGGGGAAGACCGAATGTAGAGACGTAGCATGCTACGTCTCTACTAAGCAGGTGGACGTTCAGTAGAGAAGCTTTCTGATTTTTCCTCTTCCATCACATAATCTGGACTTTGCATGACAAAAGGTAAACTAGCCCCCAGTAAACCCCGTTGAATCCGTTGGGGTGTTTCCGGGAAGATTACAAACAACGGATAAATCCGGTCAACGCCTTCACTGAGAACATGTTGATGGCGAGGAGGCATCAACCACTCATAATCTTTGTCTAGCAACACTTGCGTCTGACGCCAACGACTCAATAAACCCGAAAAATCTTCATGAGGGCGATGAATGAGAATGATAATTTCCACCCCCATTTTTATTTTCCATTCTGGGTCACACATTAACATAGCAACATCACAGGGTAAGCTAACGGTTCCATTCAAGCTTGTTAGATTAGAATGTCCTGTTGAGGATTGGAGATGGCGTAGGCGCACAATAGGTAGAGGAATCGTGATCACACTTTCTGAGGGGCGGCGCATACTCGGAATCATTTCCAAGTAAGGTCGATATTGCTTCAGAAGCGCCAACGCCCCCTCATGGTGGCTATATTCGGCTAAACTTGTTTCGTAATTAGATGGCTTAACTGGCATTTTTCAATAAGTGGCGATTTACTAACGTCTTGTTGATTAGTTTAAATACTATTCACGAACAGTCGTGGAGAATCAGTAGAGGTTGCTCAGGTTGTTAGTACCGTTCCCTGGGAATTCACACCTTCAAAATGCTTTCCTTATAGGCGTTTCAGTAATGCGTGAAGGATAGTTTTTTCCCTCATGCTGTACGAGTGGCTGATTCAACATAGCAAATCCTCTACCATCAAACGGTTGTAGGAATGGATTATCCATCTCCGGAAAATCTTTCCCGAATTTAACCCAACGTTTCAAACACTTTAAACATGGGCAGATACATAGAGACCAGAATTGTCCCAACCATTCCCCCGATGACAATAATCATCACAGGCTCTAAAATACTGGTCAAAGCTTTTACGGTTTGCTCAACTTCATCTTCGTAGAAATCGGCAACCTTCATCAGCATTGAATCCAATTCCCCAGTTTCTTCACCAACACTAATCATCTGAATAGCTAGACCGGGGAAAACTTGCTCATTTTGCATGGCAACACTGATCAAACCCCCTTGCTGAATTTCCTGCTTGGTAGCTTCCACAGCGTTAGCAATCACTTGGTTTCCTGAGGTATCCCGAACAATATCTAACGCATTAAGAATGGGAACTCCGGAACGAGTCAACGTACCGAAGACGCGGCAAAACCGGGCGACTGATGATTTTTCATTCAGTTCACCAAACAGAGGTACTTTCAATAGGAGTGCATCGATTTGTAGACGACCGGGTGGGGTTTTGTAGTACTGTTTGACGGCAAATGTGGTAAAGATGATCACCCCAACTGGAATCAGAGCGTACCAGCTTCTGAGAACACCACTCAACCAGAGCATAAAGGCAGTCAGGGCTGGTAATGTTCCGCCGATTTCTTCAAAAATCCCGGCAAAGATAGGGATGAGAAAAATGGTCATGCCCAAAAACACCAGTACAGCAAAGCCACCAACCACCAGAGGATAAGTCATTGCCGACTTAATCTGGTTTTGCAGCCGCGCCATATCTTCCAGCAGCTTGGCTAATCGGTTGAGAACTTCATCCAAAACACCGCCAACCTCCCCCGCTTGCACCATACTGACATAGAGTTTGTCGAAGCAGGCGGGATGTTCACGCATGGCATCGGAGAGACTGGTTCCCTGCTGCACCTCGGTACTGATTGCCGTTAGGGATTTTTTCAGCTTGGGATTAGCACATTGTTCCGATAAGATACCCAGACAGCGCACGATGGCGACCCCAGCATTAACCATTACCGCAAATTGCCGGGAAAAAACGGCTCGGTCTTTGACACTGACGCTCGTCATTTTTTCCTGGAGTGCGTCTAAATTTAGGTCTTCCAGGCTAAACGCTTTCTGAATATTGCCAACACTGGAATATTGATTTTGAAAGTGGGCACGGGCTTGATCCGTAGAAAGAGCTTTAACTTTCTCTTTTTTGGCATTTCCGTTGGAATCCCGAACCTCAGCAATAAAGGTAGGCATAGCTTGCGTCTGAATGAAAAAAGGATTGAAGGAAAGGGTTAGTTGTCCGGTGATATTTTTTCCAGTTCACGAGAGAACTAACCCTGATAACTTAGCGAGTCTTAGCACCAACCTTGCCGCCTTTGGCACCCGCACCAGCCATTCCAGCAGCACCGCCGAGAATACGCTGCAATTCGTCAGGTTTAGAACTCTTGGACACGGCTGTTTCAAAGGAAATCGTTCCCTGTTTGACTAAGTTTGCCAATGTCTGTTCCATGGTGATCATGCCCATTTTCATCCCGGTTTGGATAGCGGAATACATTTGAGACACTTTGCCTTCCCGAATTAGGTTAGAGATAGCAGGGGTGACAATCATAATTTCCTGTGCCATTGCCCGACCAAACTCACCCGGTTTCGGGTTTTTCTTGGGTACCAAGGTTTGACTAAAGACGGCGACCAAGGAGTTCGAGAGCTGAGCTTGGACTTGAGCTTGTTGTTCAGGCGGAAACACGTCCAGCATCCGGTTCACAGTTTGAGAGGCGGAACTGGTGTGCAAGGTTCCCATGACCAAGTGACCCGTTTCTGCGGCTGAAATCGCCAGTGAAATAGTTTCCAAATCCCGCATCTCGCCGACCAGAATCACATCCGGGTCTTCCCGTAAGGCGGCTTTGAGCGCATTCGCAAAGCTTTTGGTATCTTCACCTTTTTGACGTTGGTGAACTAAGCTTTTAATGTTGGGAAAAACGTATTCAACCGGGTCTTCGACGGTGAGAATATGTTCAGGTCGGGTGCGATTAATTAAATCAATCATTGCCGCCAGTGTGGTGGTTTTTCCTGAACCCGTGGGTCCAGTGACCAGGACTAATCCACGAGGACGTTCGCTCATTTCCCGGACAATATCCGGCAGACCTAACATATCAAAGTTGGGAATCTTGGAGGACAATGCTCGCAAGCAAGCGGCGTAGTAGCCGCGCTCCTTATAAACATTGACCCGGAAACGAGCCAATCCCTTCACCCCATAAGAGCAATCCAATTCCCAGTTCTGCTCTAATTCTTTGCGCTGACTATTATTGAGCATACTGAAAATCAGCTTCTGACATTCTTGGGGATTCAGTGGGTCTTCCCCAAAGGGTTGGAGTTTACCACTAATGCGGAAATAGACCGGTGCCCCAGCTTGAATATGCATATCTGAGCCACCCATTTCAACGAGCTGCTCCATCAAGTCTTCAATCATTAAATCCATTGGCATGGCATTGTCTCCCAATCAGAATCAGTTGTTACTTTTTAGTGTTTTTGGCTTAATCAATAATTGTTGGAGGTTGAAGTCTACAACAATTCAGGAATACCGCAGCAGTTAGTCACGGAAACGTGGGGTCATACAGTACGGACAGTCTAACCACTCCTGTTCTAACCCAGCGCCGCAAGTGCTACAGGAGAGGGATTGTTTACGTTTGGCTTTCAGTTCTGCCTCAAGACCGGAATCAGTAAACGTGACTCGTTCAACTTCTTCCAACGTGGTATGACCATCCTGCACTAGGTTTAAACTGTAGGATAATAGGGTTTTCATCCCTTCTTCAACCGCTGCTTCTTTGATCCGTTCGGTAGGCGCTCCTTCATTGATTAGGAGTTGCAGTCGTTCGGAGTTCCGCATGACTTCATAAACGCCCACTCGTCCTTTGTACCCGACCCCATTACATTTTTGACAGAGTGTTCCTTTGGCGCGAGCTTCGGTAATTTCTTCGGGTTGTAGGGTATTGGCTTTATAGAAGGTGACTTCCCCTTCGCTGGAAGCAGTTAAACCAAATCGAGCCAGTTCCGCAGCAGTAGGCTGGTAAGGTGTGCGACACTCCTTACAAACTCGCCGCATCAGGCGCTGGGCTAAAACTCCCAGGAGCGCACCTGACACCATGAATGGTTCGACCCCCATTTCATCCAAGCGGGGAATGGCGCCCGCCGCGTCGTTGGTATGGAGAGTCGTTAAAACTAAGTGTCCCGTGAGCGCTGCTTCAATCGCGGTTTTCGCCGTTTCCTTATCTCGCGTCTCACCCACCAGAATCACATCTGGGTCTTGCCGTAGAAATGAGCGTAGAATCGAGGCGAAGTCCATGCCTTTTTCCCGCAGTACCTGTACCTGAGTAATACCAGGTAAGGAATATTCAATCGGATCTTCTGCGGTACTGATATTGACACCTGGGTCATTGCGCTCAGCCAGCATAGAATATAGGGTTGTGGATTTACCCGAACCCGTCGGACCCGTGACCAAGATCAGCCCAAAGGGGCGTGCTGTCATTTCCCTGACAATTTCTAAGCTTTCTGGGTCGGTGATCAGAATGTCCAAACCGAGCTGGGTGCTAGAGTTATCTAAAATCCGCAGGACAATCTTTTCACCATAGCGGCTGGGTAGGGTACTGACTCGGAAGTCAACCTTGCGCCCTTGGAACATGCGCCGAATTCTGCCATCTTGAGGTACTCGGCGTTCAGCAATGTCCAAATCTGACATAATTTTGAAGCGAGCAGCAACGGCATCTTTGATCTTTTTGGGTAAGTTCTCAAAGGCTTGCCGCAGTACGCCGTCTTTGCGGAAACGAACCCGCAAGTATTCTTCCTGGGGTTCGATGTGAATGTCGGAGACTTCCTCTTGTAGGGCTTTGGCGAGGATTCGATTCACCAAGTTAATCACCGGGGCACCACTGGCTTCACCCAAGGCTGTCCCTATGTCTTGCTCCGTTTCTTCTGGTGCATCGGAAAGCGTATCGAGATTCTCCAGATCCTTACTGATATCTGTCTGCTTGGCAGCTTCCTGTTCCTTCTCCTGTGCCAGTTTTTGATCGCGATATTGATTAATTAGATGCTGATAGTCTTCCTGGGTAATCACCATCCGCCTTAGCCCAACCCCTTGAGGGCGCAGAATCCGGTTTAGATCATCTTGGGCATCGAGATTATCCGGGTCAACCATTGCCACTAGAACCGATGGCGGCTGTGTGTCATTCCTGGATAAAGGCACTAAGCGATAGCGACTACAGATGTCAATGGGAATTAGGCTTTCAATGAGTTCCTTGACTTGGTGACCAGAAATATCACCAAGTTCCGGATCAAGAGATTCAACACCGTAAAGTATTTTGAGTTCAAAGAGTTGCTGTTTCTTGTACTGACGGATTAAGTCGGGTGGCAACTGACGCCCGGTAATTGATTCAACGACATCGGTCAGAGGTCGTCCTGACTTGCGGCTCTCCGTCAAAGCTTGCCGCATTTGACTGTCATCAACGTAACCTGATTGAACCAGTTTATTTCCAAAGGGCGAAAAATCGTTTTTGACAACAAGGGCACGTCTTGCTGATGATGATGGGGATTGAGTCATAGTGAGTGAGACTATCTCCTTGATTACAGAATTCCTAAAAGTTTTAGCTTTTGTCGTACTGGATACGCGACAACGGTAACCCCATTCGCCTTGCCACCAATTTGAATAAAAGGGCTGGACGGATCTCAGAATGGCTCCCTTCTCACTGGGTTTAGATCAGATTACCCATGCTGGGAAACACTTTGAGGCGCGAATAAGGTTGGATGCCAACATGCTGGAGTTACCAATATCCTGGCAAGGGTGAAATGCAAGTCTTCAGATAATCTAAACGTGATAGAATTCTGACTGAATTCAAATTAGTCCTCTATACCCTGATAGAATACTCTATTCCTTATTATAGATGGGGATACCGCCTCAAGTTTTATCTTAACGGTTACCTAACAGACAATTTTACCCAGTATGTACTAGGATTTGAGGAGGTAGCAATCCGGACTTGATGCCTGGGGCTTTAGCCTGCCCCAAATCTTGCCGTTAATCTGGGCAAGGTAAATGTTGCCATACCTTGAAGGAGCAGGAGATTGATTGAGTTTTTAGTACGAGTGAATTATGAGTGACGAAGACAAACAACCAAATACTACGTTGCAACAAACAGATGAGCAGAAGACCGTGAATTCAGATAACCCCGATTTAAATGAGACAACTTCCGAGGAGGAGGTTGGCACACAACCCGATGTCGAGTCACCATCAACGGCAGAAGCGGCAACCGCTGAAGTGACAGACGAAGCGGCAGAAACTTCGGCAGGGCAAGGCGTGGAGAGTGAGTCGGCGGAATCGGACTCTGCCGGATTGCCCGGTCAGCAGGAGGATGTCGCGGTTATCGAAACCTTGCAGCAGGAAAATGAACTCCTCAAAGCTCAACTGGAGGAAGTTAATCAGCAATTTGAAGCCTTTAAAACCCAATCCATGCGGATGGCTGCCGATTTTGATAACTTCCGCAAGCGGACGGCTAAAGAAAAAGAAGATTTAGAACATCAAGTAAAGCGTAATACTCTGGGCGAGTTATTATCCGTGGTCGATAACTTTGAGCGGGCGCGATCGCAAATCAAACCTCAAAATGATGGGGAGATGGCGGTGCATAAGAGTTATCAAGGGATCTACAAACAACTGGTGGAAGCCTTCAAACGCCTTGGGGTTTCGCCGATGCGTCCGGAAGGAACAGAGTTTGATCCCAATTTCCATGAAGCAGTGATGCGACAGCCGAGTGAGGAATATGACGAAGGAATCGTCATCGAACAACTGATGCGTGGCTATTTCTTGGGCGAGCGCGTGCTGCGCCATGCCATGGTTAAAGTTGCTGCGGCTCCAGAGCCCGTGGTAACCTCAGAGGAAGACACCTCGACAGAACCAGAAAGTTAAGTGGCACGGGGATACTCCCCCCTTGGGTGTCCGTCTCTAAAAAAATCAACCCCAAACAACGGTTGAGCGCACGTCAGGTGAGTTCTGTAGCCACAGATTATCACCTTAAAAAGAAAACCTTACTGATCAGATAGGCCGAAGCGCTATGGGAAAAGTCATTGGCATCGACCTGGGCACAACAAATAGTTGCGTGGCTGTCCTCGAAGGAGGTCAGCCCCTTGTCATTTCCAACACGGAAGGCGGACGAACCACACCGAGTATTGTGGGATTTGGCAAATCGAATGAGCGCTTGGTTGGTCAACTAGCGAAGCGTCAGGCAGTTCCCAATGCAGAAAATACTGTCCATAGTATTAAACGGTTTATTGGTCGTCGATGGGATGACACGGTAGAAGAGCGATCGCGGGTTCCCTATACCTGTGTTAAGGGTCGTGATGATACAGTTGATGTCCAGATCCGCTCCCATCAATATACCCCGCAGGAAATCTCTGCCATGATCCTGCAAAAGCTGAAAGCCGATGCCGAAAACTTTCTCGGTGAACCCGTAGAACAAGCGGTGATTACAGTCCCTGCCTATTTTACCGATGCTCAACGGCAAGCGACCAAAGATTCCGGTACCATCGCAGGTTTAGAAGTGCTGCGGATCATCAACGAACCAACCGCTGCAGCATTGGCGTATGGGCTGGACAAGCAAGACGAAGAACACCAAGTTCTCGTCTTTGACTTAGGCGGCGGTACGTTTGATGTATCGGTAATGCAACTGGGTGACGGCGTATTTGAAGTCAAAGCCACGTCTGGCAACAACCATTTAGGGGGAGATGACTTCGATAACGTGATCGTGCGCTGGATGATCCAGGAGTTCAAGGAACAAGAAGGCATCAACATCGGCGCAGATAAAATGGCGCTACAGCGTTTGCGAGAAGCCGCAGAAAAGGCAAAAATTGAACTCTCTAGCATGTTGAACACCTCGATCAACCTGCCGTTTATTACCGCAGATGAAACGGGTCCTAAACATCTAGAGATGGAATTGTCGCGAGCGAAGTTTGAAGAACTGGCGAGCGACTTGATCAAAGGCACCGTTGAACCCGTAAAACAAGCGCTCAAAGATGGCGAACTTAAGCCCGATGATATTGACCGGATTCTGCTGGTCGGGGGTTCGACTCGCATCCCCGCCGTCCAGAAAGCGATTAGTAAGTTTTTTGGCGGTCGCCAACCCGATAAGTCGGTTAACCCCGATGAAGCGGTTGCCCTAGGTGCAGCCATTCAAGGGGGCGTCTTGGGCGGTGAAGTTGAAGACTTGTTGCTACTAGATGTAACTCCATTGTCACTGGGGATTGAAACCTTAGGCGAAGTTTTTACCAAAATTATCGAACGTAACACCACGATCCCCACCAGTAAATCACAAATCTTTTCCACGGCGACGGACGGACAAACCTCTGTGGAAATTCACGTCCTCCAGGGTGAACGAGCGATGGCTCGTGATAACAAGAGCTTGGGTAAGTTTCTACTGGCAGGCATTCCTCCGGCTCCGAGGGGTGTGCCTCAAATTGAGGTATCCTTTGATATTGATGTTAATGGAATTCTTAACGTCTCAGCGGCGGATAAAGGCACAGGACGAGAACAAAGCATCCGGATTACCAACACCGGTGGATTAAATACTGGTGAAGTGGAACGGATGCGCCAAGAAGCCGAGCAATTTGCCGAAGAAGACCGCCGTCGGATGCAACTGGTGGAACTGAAAAATCAAGCCGAAAGCCTCTTCTACAGTTACGAATCGACCCTAAAAGACAATGCCGATTTGGTACGCGAGGACTTGAAGGCGCAGGGAGAGAAGAAAAAGCAACAGCTACAAGCTGCACTCAAAAACCCCTCGATTCCAGTGGAAGACGTTAAACAGCAACTAGAAGATTTCCAACAAACCCTGTTTACCATTGGTGCAGCCGTCTACCAAGAGAGTGCGCCCGATTTGGAACCCGATGAGATTAGCGAAAGCGAGGAGGAACTTGCCTCACCTGTAGAAGTTAGCGAACCTTCTGAGTCGGAACCCGAAGAAGAAGAGTTAATTCTGAACTTTGATGATGAAACGGTAAATAATACTGACTATGAAACAGTTGACTAAGGCAATGCCTACCTAAATGTAAGTAGCAATTCGCTGGTTTTTTATCCAAAATGGATAGACGTGCAGGTAATCCGGATATCAGCCCTCGGTGGCGATAAAGCCGATTCTCTGTACAAACTACCCCGATTAACCCACAACGTAATCTAACCCTCCCGCATTGCTCTATGCCTGACTACTATGAGACTCTCGGCGTCTCTCGCGACGCTGACAAAGAAGAAATAAAGCGGGCTTACCGTCGCCTTGCCCGAAAGTACCATCCCGACGTTAACAAGGAACAAGGAGCGGAAGAGCGATTTAAAGAAATTAATCGAGCTTACGAAATCCTTTCCGAACCCGAAATGAAGGCACGATACGACCGCTTTGGTGAGGCGGGTGTATCCTCAAGTGCTGCTGGAGCCGGCTATCCCGATTTTGGGGATATGGGTTTTGCTGATATTTTTGAGAGCTTCTTCAGCGGTTTTGCTGGGGGTATGGGTCAGCAAACGGGACGTCGGCGGGGTGGACCGACGCGAGGGGATGACCTGCGCCTAGACTTGAAGCTAGAATTCCGGGAAGCTGTATTCGGTGGGGAAAAGGAAATTCGCATTCCTCACCTAGAAAACTGTAATACCTGTAACGGTACGGGGGCTAAACCGGGAACTCGACCGCGTACCTGTTCGACCTGTAGCGGCTCAGGACAAGTGCGTCGCGCTACTCGTACTCCCTTTGGCAGTTTCACTCAAGTGTCAGTCTGTCCAACCTGTAACGGCGAAGGACAGGTGATTGAGGATAAGTGTGAAACCTGTGGGGGCGCAGGTCGCAAACAAGAAACCAAAAAGCTAAAAATTACGATTCCCCCCGGTGTGGATAATGGAACCCGGCTACGGGTTTCTAAGGAAGGAGATGCTGGATTACGCAGTGGTCCTCCAGGAGATTTATATGTCTACCTATTTGTTGAGGAAGATGCGGAATTTCAGCGGGATGGAATTAATGTTCTGTCGGATCTGAAAATTAGCTATTTACAAGCTATTTTAGGTTGCCGTCTCCAGATTAATACCGTTGATGGTCCGGTGGAGTTAAAGATTCCCCCAGGCACCCAACCGAATACGGTGTTAACGTTGGAAAATCATGGGGTGCCAAAATTAGGGAATCCGGTGAGTCGGGGTGATCATTTGATTACGATTCAAATTGATATTCCCAGCCGAATCACCACAGAGGAACGGGAATTACTGGAGAAATTGGCAAAAATTAAAGGCGATCGCACGGGTAAAGGAGGGCTAGAAGACTTTTTGGGAGGACTGTTTCGCGGATGAGTAAGCCCACGGGATCGACAATTAATCAGACACCTGATGCTCAACTGGATTTGCGAGGAACACCTTGCCCAATTAACTTTGTGCGGACTAAGTTACGTCTAGAACAAATGACGCCCGGCTCTTTATTAGAAGTGTGGCTTGATCCAGGGGAACCGATTGAACAGGTTCCTGATAGTCTGGCGATGGCAGGGTATCCGATTGAGGCACTCGACGATCGCAAAGACTACTTTGCCCTAAGAGTACGGCGTCCGCAAGCTTCTGCATGAGCGAAGTAGTCGATATCCCACCGTCTGAGTTATCTGCCCCCTTATTGGGGACAGTTCTGGCAGTTCAGGCGAATTTCTATCAGGTTCGATTAGAGTCTAATTGTGATCAAGAAGACTCCTCATGCTACGTCTCTACACTATTGTGTACCCGTCGTTCCCGATTGAAAAAAATTGGTCAACGGGTCATGGTTGGCGATCGCGTGGTCATCGAAGAACCCGACTGGATGGGGAATCGAGGTGCGATCGCAGAAGTTCTCCCCCGGAAAACCCAACTGGATCGTCCTCCTGTGGCTAATGCTGAACAAATTCTCTTAGTTTTTGCTTTAGCAGAACCTACCCTGGATGCTTATCAACTGAGTCGCTTTTTAGTCAAGGCAGAATCGACGGGGTTCCAGGTGTGTTTGTGTCTCAATAAAAGTGATTTAGTCACACCAGAAGAACAACAGCAGTGGCAACAACGCTTGAACGTCTGGGGATACCAGCCCCTATTTATCAGCGTTTACACTAACACAGGTTTAGCCGAACTCAGCGATCGCTTAAACCAGAAAATTACCGTCTTAGCTGGATTGTCTGGAGTGGGAAAATCCAGTTTAATTAACCAACTTGCCCCCGAAGTCAACCTGCGCGTGGGAGAAGTAACCGGAAAATTAGGACGGGGACGCCACACTACCCGCCATGTAGAATTGTTTGAGTTACCCCAAGGGGGTTTATTGGCAGATACGCCGGGATTTAATCAGCCTGACTTGGATTGCACGCCAGCCGATTTAATCCATTACTTTCCCGAAGCGCGACAACGGTTAGCGGTAGCCAGTTGTCAATTTAGTGACTGCTTACATCGAGATGAACCTAACTGTGCGGTACAGGGAGACTGGGAACGCTACGATCATTATCTGGGTTTCTTAGAGGAAGCGATCGCACGTCAGGAACGGTTGCACCAACAAGCTGATCCCGAATCCACTCTCAAGGCGAAAAGCAAAGGAAAGGGACAAACCCAGTACGAACCAAAGTTAGAAACCAAGAAATATCGGCAGCGTTCTCGGCGAACTCAACAGCAGGATTTAGCGGAACTCTATCAGGAAATCGAAGATTTATAACTGACTGGAGTTGAGACTACGACAAATTAACCCAGCTATACCCAAAACCTGGAACACTGATTTCTCGGATTGGCAGGAATGGTAGAGGTGGGGCGTGGTAGGCTGGTAGCACTGATTACACGGAGGCGTTAGTTCTCGCTGGCAAAGGATGAAAAGATGATTGTGAGGCGATTATTTAGTTCTCTGTGTCAATCTGTGTCCCCCACTATTCAGGTTTCTGTCTGCGCCCTAATGAAATCAATCAGCCTGCTCTAACTTAGTCCCACAAATTTTGCAAAACTGAGCATCAGAATCATGAAAAGGTAAACCACACCCGACACAGACTTTCTCCACTTGGTTAGCCGTTTTAAGTAAGTGCTTGACTAAATCGCCCAATTGCCAAGGAATCAAAGCAATGCCTGTCAAAATCATCAGCACTGTTAGTAATCGACCCCCTTCTGAAATTGGCGTGAGGTCACCAAATCCAACGGTGGTCATCGTTACGACAGCGAAATAGAAGGCATCTAAAAATGTCTTGAATTTTTGAGGATTTATTCCATGTTCAACTTGATAAATTAATCCTGAGTAAACAAAAATTATGGTGAACAATGTAAACAATATTCGAGCTAAGATAATGGCATCTTGATTACTAAGTCTAAAAACATAAATTTTAAAGGTAAGGAAGCGAATTAACCGTAAGATCCGAAACCAACGGAAAATTAAAATAAATCGGATATCCGTCACGCCAATAAAGAAAGGCACGATCGCGATTAGATCGATGAGAGAAACCGGGCTAAAAAAGAAATTAACTTTAGATTCAGCAACCCAAAATCGGAGTAAATACTCGGCAACAAAAATAATTAATATAATTCGGTCAAGACTATCTAGACTTAGGCGAAGCGGCGGCGGTATGGGATAAGTCTCGCACACGAAAATTGCTGAAGATAAGAGGATTAACCCCATAATCAGCAAATTAACCCGCCTACCCACAGGCGATTCAATGTCTTCTAGGTAAAGAGCAATAGTTTGTCGCAAATTATCGGGCATTAATCTGGCACTAGCAAAGGAAAGTTAAAAACTGAAGTTGAGGTATTTACTAAGATGCCCTCAATCAAATCCAACAGATTCAGCACTAACTTAAATTGTAAGATAGACCACTATCTGTATGAGGCTCGAATTGCGTCCGCCCGACAATCTCGCAACCAGAGCTGCACGGCTCGACCCATAATACCATCGCTACTCTCTCTTGGCGGCGTCGGTGGGCGTTCTGGTGAAGGTGAACCTAGGCGCGTAAACATCAGAGCCAAACGCCATCCACTATCGGTATTGGTTAAAAATAGCCAGTGAAAACTCTCTCGTTCGATCGCACCTCCCTCAACATATTGGCGTTCTAGAGTGGTGAAAAACACTTGCTGTGGGGGTTCTACGTTTGCAGTCGTCACAGAATTATAGGAACCGGGACCGAGAGTCAGGGGTTGAAATTCCGCTCGCCCTGCCACTATGATATATAGATCTATATCGATGTCCTCATTTACAGGGCGCGATCGCTGAATCACCCGATTCGCGTAGTCCGGTAAATCCCGCAGCATTAGAGAAGTTAAGGTTTCTACATCCTCCGGACAAGTCGCCGATTGAGCTAGAAGTGTGGGTTTAGGAAAACAGGGGTGCAGGAGTGCAGGCGTACAGGGGAGGACTCTTGGCTTTGTTGGTTTCATTCTCAGCGTTTGTGAGCCGAGGATATAATCGGTGTTAAATGCCCCACCATCCATCTGAAATCCCAGCCAACAGGCAACGGTTAAGCATTGGAGCAACTTAAGACTCATAAGGAGTTACAAGACTTGGACAAGAAACTATTTCAACCCCAAAAATAGAATAGTGCGATCGCTAAACTATCAGGGAATTCATTAATAATTCGGTTACTTTAGTTAGAAGGACAAAAAGCATGAAAATTGACACTGACGGGAAAATTACTATTCCTCCAGACATTCAAAACAAGCTTGGGTTTCGACCAGGGACAGAAATTCAATTTGAAGTAATAGGGAATACCTTGCACATTCGCAAGCCTCAAGGCTTTAGCCGAGGAAAACAAATAATTACTGCCATTCGTGGTAAAGCCACTAACCGACTGACAACTAACGACATTATGCAACTAACTCGCGAAAACCGATGAGCGAAATTTTGGTAGATAGTAATGTCATCTTGGATATTCTCACCGAAGATCCTCAATGGTTTGACTGGTCATCGCAAATGCTAATCGCAAATGCTAACTGACTACGCCATAGGTATCTAGCTGATGATTATAACTATACCAGCGCTAAGCGCTATAACTCCTCACAAATTCTTTCCCACGCTGCAACGGGGTCAGGCGCAGCCGTGATCGGGCGTCCAATTACCAGGTAATCAGCGCCCGCTTTCAGAGCATCTGCGGGTGTCATCGATCGCCGTTGATCGCCCGGTTCCGACCAACTGGGACGGACGCCGGGACAAACCAGGAGAAAGTCATCGCCACACACTTGTCGAATCTGGGACACTTCTTGAGGCGAACAAACTGCACCATTTAATCCGGTTTCTTGTGCCAAAAGTGCCATCTGTAGAGCGTATTCGGGTAACTCAATTGGAACTTTTAAATCAAAGGCTAAATCTCGTGAGTTCAAACTGGTGAGTAGGGAAATCGCAATTAACTTTGGGGGTGAACAGGCGGCGGCTTCTGCTCCTTCCTTCGCGGCGGCTACCGCTCCTTTGAGCGCCATGCGACCGGCTACGGCATGAATTGTCAATAAATCTATCCCGTATCCAGCAGCCGCCCGTGTTGCCCCAGCTACCGTATTGGGAATATCGTGAAACTTGAGATCTAAAAATATGCGTTTTTGCCGCTCTTTGAGAACCTGAAGCATCGCCGATCCACTACTAACAAATAGTTCCAGTCCGACTTTCCAGAACCGCACCTGGGGTAATTGTTCCACGAGTGCGATCGCGTGGGCTTCGGTCGGTACATCTAAGGGGACGATAATCCGCTCTGCTACTGACATGGAAAATGCTTGGTGATAAGTAGCCACAGATTATCCCATTTTTCTTTAACCGTGCAACTTATGCACTAGAAGAAGGCGCTCTGACACTCGCTCCGGGTTGACCTCGCCCCTACACTTGAATAAGGGCGGGTTTAGTCAAGTTATTGGTTTTTGTCAAAGGTTATCCGTAAAACCCGCCCCTACCATTAACTTATTACTTGTTATCAAACCCATAGATAGTTTAAGGGGAAAGAAATTTCTTTCCCCTTTTTTTGTATTGATATGCGTGAAGTGTCTTTCTCCTCAAGAGGGGAAAGACTTCTCCCGACCCACAGGCATATAGCCTGTTTTGTACGAAACTGTTGAGGAACGATACTCAGTTCCGAGGCACCGCTTTACAGGAATCCGACTTCCTCGGATGTTCGTTCTTTTTAGAGTATAGCAAAACGAGCTGTATCTTGTTCGTTCCTACTAAGGCAAAACTCTGGAGTGTCACCTTAGATGGCGTGAGGTACACAGATACAGATCCCCGACAACTCCTAGGGCGTCGGGGATCTTGCTGAGATAGACTGTACTTCATCAACCACTAAATCTGCTGTAAGTCCCTCATCCTGATGAGAAACGTAATATATCTTTTAAAGTGCTTTTGACAAGCTCTAAGTAATAGCTCTGCCTTCTGCATGGATGCTCGATAAAAAAGCCATTCCTAGAAAAACCCATAGCAGTATGAGCGGCAATAATGGTGACATGAGCGAACCTCCTATGGAACACACTGTCTGATTATTTTTATCATACCACTTGCCCCACTGATTTTATTGACAAATTTGTAAATTTACGCTAATCCCCAGCTTCCCCTGCTCCCTCTGCTTGCACGCCCGGTAGTCAAAAACTTTTGCTGTCATGCACTAGCTGCTTAGGATGTCAACCGCACAGATTTCTTTTTCCCTACCTGTAAAACCTTGCCCTCTAAAGCCTCTGGGGAATCAAAGGTGCAGTCTACATCCGTAATGCGATCGCCCTCTAGCTTCACACCGCCGCCTTTAATCTGTCGCCGCCCTTCGCCACTACTGTTACACAACCCACTAGCATTAAGGATATAAAACAACTTGGCGGGAAACTCGACTTGGGAGAGGGAAAATTCGGGGATAGCTCCCCCGCCTTTTGCCTCATCTGCTTCCTTTTGACCATGATATTGGGTGACAATTGTCCAAGCGAGGAGTTGTTGGCGATCGCGCGGATTTGCCGGGAGTGCCTCTAAGGGTAAGTCGGTGAGTAGCTCAAAATACTCCTCTAACAGATTATCTTTAGTCCCTTCCAGCTTCTGGTACATGGGTTGAGCCGCCTCCTGCAACCCCACATAATTATTCAGCGACTTCGACATCTTCAGCACACCATCGGTACCAATTAAAATCGGCAGGAGTAATCCAAACTGGGGGGTTTGACCAAAATGCCGCTGTAAGTCTCGCCCCACAGCAATATTAAATTTTTGATCCGTTCCGCCTAACTCCACATCCGCCTTAACTGCCACAGAATCATACCCTTGCATTAAGGGGTAGAGAAACTCATGCAGGTAAATCGGATTTTCCTGTTTAAATCGTTCCGCAAACCCCTCCTTCGCTAGCATCTGCCCCACCGTCATCGTGGCTAACAAATCGAGAATCTCCGCCAAATCCAACTTACTTAGCCATTCCGAGTTATAGCGAATTTCCAGGCGTCCTGGTGTTTCAAAATCTAAAATCGGACGCACCTGATCCAAGTAGGTTTGGGCATTTTGCTGCACCTGTTCGTCAGAAAGATGCTTCCGTACTTCTGATTTACCACTTGGATCACCGATTCTTGCGGTAAAATCGCCAATAATTAGGACAGCCGTATGACCCGCATCCTGAAACGCCCGTAATTTCCTTACGGGAATACTATGACCCAAGTGGATATCTGTCCCCGTCGGGTCAATTCCCAACTTGATCCGCAAAGGACGCTCAGTTTGGCGAATCCGTTGCTCTAGGTTCTCACTCGGGTCTTGAGAATCCGGTTGGTTGGGAAAAATGTCACTAACACCTCGGTATAACCAAGATAATGACTGAGACATTGTGTTTAAAGAGTTTGACATTCGTCTGGGAAATCTTTCAAGATTAACGTGCAGGAGAATGGCAGATGTTTAACTGCTGAGGGGTTTGGGGAGCGATAAGTCCCACGATTAGCGTTGGGATGCTTCGACAAGCTCAGCAACACCATGGATTCCCCAAGTCAATTGAGTGGGATTCAATATCCCCGAAATTGACATTTACCACTTCAATGATAATGTGGTAGAACCTACCTATGATTCTAAACCACACCTACCGCCTATATCCTGATAACCAACAAGCCCAACTTCTAGATGAGTGGTTGGAAACATTGCGGGTGTCCTACAACTATGCGTTGCGGGAAATCAAAGACTGGATTGCTTCTCGCAAGTGTCCAATGGATAGGTGTAGTTTGGAGTTTGAGTATATCATGAGTGCCGATTATCCCTTTCCTAGCTACCACCAACAACAAAACAATCTACCTAAAGCTAAGAAGGAATTTCCACGACTCAAATCTGTTCCCTCCCAAGTCTTGCAGACTAACATTAGAAGGTTACATGATGCTTGGGACTTCTTTAGGGAGAGGGGTTATGGATTCCCCCGCTTCAAGAAAGTGGGACAAATGAAGTCGATGTTATTCCCACAATTCAAGACAAACCCAGTTACAGGTTGGCACATCCAACTGCCCAAATTAGGGAAAGTGGAAATCAACTTGCATCGACCTATCCCTGACGGATTTGTGGTTAGGCAAGTACGGGTAGTCAAAAAGGCAATGGGATGGTTTGCAGTAATCACTCTGTACTCAGATCTGGAAATTCCAGATCCTTCACCTCATGGTCACGCCATTGGGGTAGATGTGGGGTTGCTTTCCTATCTGGCTACCAGTGATGGATTTGTCGAACCTGGACGTAAATTCTTCAAAACCGAACAAAGGCGGCTGAAAGTGCTACAACGTCGGTTAGCGAAGAAAAAAAAGCGTTCCAAGAATTACGAGAAAGCCAGGAAGAAGGTAGAGTTGCAGCACAATCACATCGCACTCAAGCGGAAGGATTACCAGTATAAACTTGCCCATAAGCTTTGTGACATGGCGGATACTATCTTTGTTGAAGACATAGATTTCCGAATCATGGCAAAGGGTTTTCTGGGTAAGCAGACGATTGATGCTGGTTTTGGGCAGTTTCGCTCTATCCTCAAGTTGGTCGGTAAGAAGCGAGGAGTATTTGTGGGCGAAGTAGATTGCCGAGGGACTTCCCAGACTTGCCCGAATTGCCGAATCACGGTCAGGAAAGAACTCTCTGAGCGAATACATTCTTGTCCTGAATGCAAATACGAGGTATATCGCGATATTGCTTCAGCTCAAGAAATCTGTAATCGAGGTATAGAAACGTATCCAGGGACTCTGGAAAAGCAAGAAATTGGCTCTCAAGTTGAGGTGTCGGGGGCTATGTGCCTAGATAACTGGCGTAGGGGAGCAATGCCCAATCGTGAGGTTGGGAAGCCCACAGCATAATCTCCGATTTGCTGTGGGAGGATGTCACGATTTACCGTTTTCTATGCAAATCTAGAATGGTAATGCTACCATTTTTGCAGCCAAAAGCCAAAATACTTCGGTTTGTTATCATGAACAATTATCTCAGGCTTAATATTAAAATCTAAGGGAGAACCCGTCCACTGATTCAACGCTGGGAGCAACGTCTACAGGGGACAAGAATCGCCAACGCCGAATCATCGCTAATCCTGACTTTCGCACAAATTTCTGTAATCATCTATAGAAGGTATAGAACGTATCCCCCTAAGGTTGCCTCCCACACAGCTATTCAGTATTTTTTTTCTTGAGTGAGGAAGTGAAATCACAGTGTCGTCTAGTACCATCCAACAAAAACAACAAAGAGATAGTAAAAACGGATTGCCACCCGCTTTCCGATTCGTGCAAGGAGTCGCTCAGGTAACAGGCGGAACCATTCTCGGCATTACCATGCTAACTAGCTCGGTTGTGGCTGGTGGGCTAGTGGGCTTGGCGACAAGCTTCCGCAATCTTCCCGATGTGAGAGTCCTCAGGGGCTATGTTCCCACGGAAACGACCTACGTCTACGATATCAAGGGGAAGCACTTGGCTAGCCTCCATGGTGAAGCCAACCGAGAGGTGGTTAAGTTAGAAAACATTAACCCCAATCTCAAGCGAGCCGTTATTGCCATGGAAGATAGCCACTTCTATATTCACCATGGCGTTAACCCCAACAGTGTGGGTAGAGCCTTTTTAGCCAACTGGGAGAAGGGCGCTGTAGTTGAAGGGGGTTCTACTTTGACTATGCAGCTGGTGAAAAACTTGTTTCTGTCTCGGGAGAGGAAGTTCTCGCGGAAAATTGCCGAGGCAGTTATGGCAATCCGGCTGGAGCAAATCTTCACCAAAGACCAGATATTGGAAATGTATCTGAATCAGATCTATTGGGGTCATAACAATTATGGCATCCAAACCGCATCTGAGAGTTACTTCGCCAAACCCGCCAGCGAGTTAACCTTGGCAGAATCAGCCATGCTAGCTGGATTGATTCAGTCTCCAGAAGAATATAGTCCCTTTGTCAACTATCCCTTAGCCAAAAAACGGCAAGCGATCGTTCTGGCTCGCATGGAGGAATTGGGATGGATTACGGCTGTGGAGAAAAAAGAGGCATTAGCTCAACCTTTGGGCGTGGGTAAGCCTACTTCCTGGCAAACTAGCCAACTGCCCTATATTACAGAAGCGGTTGTGGCGGAGTTGAATGAGCGATTTGGTCGAGATGCGGTTCTCAAAGGGGGGATGCGTGTCCAAACCACGGTGGATTATAATTTCCAGCGCATGGCGGAAAAAACCATTGCTCGCGCTCACCGGAACTTGCGCCGCCGGGGGCTATATGCGGATCAAGTGGCATTAGCGGCTGTTGATCCGCGTACCCATTATGTGAAAGCCTTGGTGGGGGGGATTGGATACGAAAAGAGCCAATTTAACCGAGCGATTCAATCCCGACGCCAACCCGGTTCAGCGTTTAAACCCTTTGTTTACTACACCGCCTTTGCCAGTGGTAAATATACGCCTTATTCCACGGTGATGGATACCCCTGTCAGTTACCGGGATGGGAGTGGCTGGTATTCGCCCAGAAACTATGGTGGCGGTTTCGGTGGGGCGATGAGTATTCGGAGTGCGTTGGTGCAGTCGCGAAATGTGCCAGCGGTTAAGCTGGGCAGAGCCGTTGGCTTGGATAAAGTGATTGAAGTATGCCGCACCTTGGGAATTAAAAGCCCCATGGAACCCGTCACATCCTTACCCCTCGGTGCGATTGGGGTGACGCCTTTGGAAATGGCGGGGGCTTATGCGACGTTTGCGAATACGGGTTGGCATTCTGATCCGACAATCATTGTCCGGGTAACCGATAGTGTGGGCAATGTGTTATTAGACAATACCCCAAAACCCCGTCTTGTGCTTGACCCCTGGGCAACGGCTTCACTGAATGCTGTTCTGCAAGGGGTGATTCAAGGTGGAACCGGAACCGCTGCTCAAATTGGACGCCCAGCGGCTGGGAAGACGGGAACAACGAGTTCAGAACGGGATGTCTGGTTTGTCGGATATGTGCCACAATTAGCGACGGCGGTTTGGATTGGTAATGATAATTACAGACCTTTAGGGGGTGGGGCGACAGGGGGCGGATTTGCGGCACCGATTTGGCGCGACTTTATGAGTCAGGCGTTGAAGGGTGAGCCAGTACGCTACTTTGAACCCGCGTCTAAGTATCCTAGTCCTTAAAACACTGATTTCACAGATTTATTGTCCAGATGGCGGTGGGAGGGGAGAGGTTAGTTACACTGATTACACTGATAGGTTAGTTCTCTCATCTTCAGGTTAGAGATACCGTAGGGTGGGTTTCGACTTCGCCTGTACGCTATTTTGAACCGGCGTCTAAGTATCCGCGTCCTTAAAACACTGATTTCACAGATTTATTGTCCAGATGGCGGTAGGGAGGTGAGAGGTTAATTCGGGGCTGCTGTTGGGAGTCTTGTGTGAGGCAGGGGATACATTTTTCCTGCTCCAGATGCAAGGATGAGGAGTATTTATGTACCAAAAGCTTGCACCATCCCCGGTAAAAAAATGCTTGAAACCCAAGTATTGTATACCTTCTACATTAATGCAGCAATCCCTAATTAAACTGATGACACTGAAAAGTAAACGGCAGGCTGATTAACTTTTGTAACATTACGCTATCCGCTCAACACAGGACAACTGTGGACAAGATAGCCATGACTGAGGCTTAAAAGCCTACGTTAAAGAGGTCAAGACACCTACGAATGCTTTCCAGTTTGTAGCCCTGTCGTCAAGGATTAAACAGGTTTATTGAGCTAAGCCAGTGTCTTTGACAGAACTTGCCTCTTTAACTTTGTCGAGGAACACGTTACCGGAGCAATCCGAGATTAAAACTTATGTTTGTGTTTGTACTGGACAAAAATAAAAAACCGCTCGCTCCTACTCACCCAGCACGCGCCAGAAAGTTGCTTCGTACTGGCACAGCGTCAGTGTTTCGTCGCTTTCCATTCACCATCATTTTGCCTGACACACAGGTGAAGGACTCTCAAGTCTCAGAATACAGATTAAAAATTGACCCAGGAGCGAAAGTCACAGGAATTGCCGTCCTCAAAAGCAATGTGGTGGTATGGGCAGCCGAATTAACTCATAGGGGGTTCGCCATCCGAGATGCGCTTACCACCCGCCGTCAAGTGAGACGCTCACGACGCAATCGCCAAACTAGATACCGTAAAGCACGGTTCAATAACCGCCGCCGTCCCCAAGGGTGGTTGCCACCATCTCTAAACAGTCGAGTTCAAAATATATTGACTTGGGTAAGGCGATTATCACGAGTCTGTCCGATCATGGGCATTAGCCAGGAGCTAGTCAGGTTCGATCTACAAAAGATGCAGAACTCAGAGGTATCTGGCGCAGAGTATCAACAGGGCGAGCTGGCGGGCTACGAGGTTCGCGAGTATCTCCTTGAAAAGTTCAATCGGTGTTGTGTCTACTGCGGTGCAACCGACACTCGACTAGAAGTCGAACACGTCAAACCACGCTCACTTGGCGGCAGTGACCGGGTTAGCAACCTAGCCATCGCTTGTCGCCCGTGCAACCAAGCTAAAGGGAGTCAAGACATGCGAGAATTCTTGGCGGGTAAGCCAGATGTTCTCAATCGAATTTTTGCTCAACTCAAAAAACCATTGGCTGATGCTGCTGCTGTTAATACGACCCGATGGGTTTTGTTTGAGCGACTCAAAGCCACGGGGCTACCCGTGGAAACTGGGACGGGTGGACAAACCAAGTTTAATCGCATTCGTCTGGGATTAGAAAAAACTCACTGGGGAGATGCGGTAGCTGTTGGCAGTTCAACACCCCACCGGGTCATAGTCAAAGTCGTCAAACCTTTGATAATCAAGGCTACAGGTTACGGGCATCGACGGATGTGCAATATCACCAAGTTTGGTTTCCCTCAAGTGAATAAGAAGGGTGAAAAAGGTTTACGGCTTCCAGACTGGGGATATGGTAAAGGCTGCTGTCCCCAAAGGGAAAAACGCAGGTACTCATGTTGGTCGAGTCACAGTTAGAAAAACCGGGCAGTTTGATATTTCCACATCTATCCAGAAGCTTCAAATCATTAACCACAAATACTGCACACCAATCCATCGG
>NZ_JAVKBY010000173.1:0-17416 GCF_040222985.1 Coleofasciculus sp. F4-SAH-05 | reverse complement strand
CGATAGAGCATGATGCTGGCGTTCACATCAAGGTGTCATGACCCGTCTAACGTAGACTGCGGTGAGTCTTGGTCTGCACGTTCCGACTATGTAGAGATATGCATAGATATGCATAGTTCTGTATAGGTTTTTCGGAACGGTCTGAACTATAGATGTTTTTTATCCGTTGCGGATGCGATCGCGTCCTAGGAAAGCTCCTATATTGCACCTGACCCAAACCCCTAATTGCACGCCACCCGCCCAGGTTGGGGTACGAACACAATAGAGATTACCTTTTCCAAAAAGGCGGCACCCAGATTCGAACTGGGGATAAAGGCTTTGCAGGCCCCTGCCTTACCGCTTGGCTATGCCGCCGCATTGTTAGAGACGTACCATGGTACGTCTCTACATTAGGGATTATAGCCTATCTCATCCCGATGTGTCTGTTTCGCCAGGAATTCTTTTGGGCGAGCAAAACGTTAAGTATCTTAGCGGGGTGAAACCATTTTGTTCATTCCTCGCTAGTCTGAGAATATCCGTTAATAGAGCGTCCCGCTACAGTCGCGATCGCTACCTCGATCCATGCTATTCAACCTGCTTAACCTGCCTTACTGGATTTTCCTAGGGATGGGCATCCTCTTATTTCTCGTTGTCATTGTCTCCGGTGGTGGTGATGATGATTTTGATATCGATGCCGATGCGGATGCCGATGTGGATGCCGATGGCGATTTTGCCATGGGATCAATGTTCAGTTTTCTCGGTGTGGGTAAAGTCCCCCTGATTTTGTTACTCGCCACTGACTGTTGTCTAGTCGGAGTTTTTGGCTGGATGATTAATGTGGCGATCGCGAATGTCACGGGTACGATTCCCACAGGTTTATTCGGTGGTGTCGTCGGCGGCGCATCCCTGCTGCTGAGTTTATTCAGTGGTAGCTTAATTTCTCGCTTGGGTAAAATTTTCGCCGCCTTTGGTGAAGATACCAGTGGCGATCGCTTAATTGGTTGCCAGGGTACTGTCAGTACCACTTCAATTCCCCTGGAAAGCCAAGGCAAAATCGGTCAAGTGGATGTGATTGATCCCAGTGGTAATCTGGTGACGATTAATGCCACCCTTCCTCAATGGGCAAAAGTTATTCCCAATCGCGGTAATTACGTCTTAGTCATTGAACGACAACCAGAAAGCTACCGGGTGATTACTAAAGATAGTTCTGATCAACAGCAATGGTTGTCTAATTCGCCCCAACTTAAGGATTCACCTTAACAGATACATACACAACCCTTGTGTAAGGTTATAGCAAAATGTGATTCTTTTTACACAACCTTTAAATGTGTATGATTCCCAAGCTTTAATAAAACCTATAGAGTATTAATCGCTAACTACCATGTCACAATCATCTACTTCCTCAACGTCCCAGCCTGTCCCAGTATCCTCTACCCTGGCACAACTTCCCAGTGGTATTCTCTTTTTTCCCGGTTTGATTGGCGCACTCATTGTATTGCTTCTCGCCGGCTTATGGTCGTACAAACTGATTTATAAAATCACTCCCAATAACGAAGCATTTGTCAGAACGGGCGGATTGTTCGTCAAAAAGAAATCCGTTATTCTTTATGGCGGTTGTATCGTTTTACCCGGTTTTCATGAACTGACCCGTGTCCCCTTACGGGAAATTTCCATTGATGTGGAACGGACTGGAAATCTAGCCGTGCGGACTCAAGACTACCTGCGGGCAAATATGCGAGCAACCTTTTATGTCTGTATCAATGCCGATCAAGAGGATGTGTTAATCGCTGCTGCCCGACTCTCGAAACAAGGACGAGTTTCTACGGAAGATATTAAAGAAGCCCTAGAAAAACGAGCAGATGATGCAATTCGAGCCGCTGCGAAGAAGAAGAGTTTACCGGAAATTGATTCGGATAAACTTGGATTTGCCGATGAAGTATTGAATCTGATTCAGCCGGATCTAAAAAAAGTTGGCTTAACCCTGAATAATATCGCCATTTCTGAGATCGAAGAAAGCGATATATACGATACCAATAACTTCTTCGATGCCCAAGGGGTACGCCTGCGAACCGAAACCATTCAACGCTCCATCCAACAAAAACGGGAAGTTGAACTGAGTACCCAGGTAAGAATTGAACAGCAGGAACTTGATGCCGAAAAGCAATCCCTGCGAATCGTCAAAGAAAAAGAAGAAGCGTCACTAGGACAACAACTAGAGGTAGAATCCCTAAAATCCCAGCGACAACGGGAAATTCAAGAAGCCAAAGACCGAGAAGCCGCCACCGTACAACGGACGAAGATTTTACAAGATAAGTCCGTTGAAGAAGAAGAAATTCGCCGCAAACTCTCGGTTCAAGAAAACCAAATTCAAGCTGATATTGCCCTAGAGGAACGGAATAAACAGCTAAAAGTCGCCCAAACCTTGCAAAAACAGGAAGCAGAAATTGCTGAAATTACCCGTCAACAAACCGTCGATTCCTCCCGCCTAGAAGCCCAAGTTCGGGTAGCTGAAGCCGAACGCTTGTCGAAAGTCGCGAAACAGGAAGCCGCGATCGCGATCGCCAATAAAGAACGGGAACGCTTTGTATCAGAAGCCGAACGCGCTGAAGCGGAATCGGGTGTGGTTACGGCTACGGAGATTGAAAAAGCAGAACGGGAAAAACGCCTATCCCTGATTACAGCGGAACAAGAGGCAGAAAAACGGCGGATTGCTGACCAAAACGTGGTTGAGATTGATGTCTTCCGCCGTCGTCGTCAAGCGGAAATTGCCCGTCAAGCGGCAGAATTAGAAGCCGACTCCATTCGCACCTTAGCCCAAGCGAATCGGGATAAAGCCCTGGCTGAAGCTGAAGGGAAACGGGCAATCATTGAAGCCGAGAATACGTTGAGTGACTCCAAGTTAAGCGCCCAAGTGCTGACCACAATTTGGCCCGGTTTGGTAGACAAACTCCCAGAAATTGCCAAAGCCTTAGCGCCACAACCGGGAATTTTGGGAGATACCCGAATTTTCGCGTTCCCCGGTATGAATGGCAGTAATGGGAATGGTCATGGGAATGGCATGGGTGATATTAACAAACTGTTACTCTCGACCAGTGGCTTATCGTTAATCAACACACTTCTGGATGAAGGGAAGCTAGGAAAGTTAATTGGTCAGGTGAGTCAGTTGGTGCGAAATAATCCCAGCCAAAATGGAGGGAATGAAAGCCATAATACCCCAGAGTCCTCAGCCGAACTGGAGACTCAAGCCTTAGTCAAGCGGCAAACACCGCCAGCCCCTCCTCCGTCAAAATCTCCTGGACAACGACAACCCTCGTCCTCAGCAGCGAAACTTGTCGAACCGTCTCAAACCAAGAGTGATGAGGGTTCTACGCCACCGCATCGTGCATCTGGGGCAAAGAGCGATCGCTCTTGATCCTAGAACTCGTCATAATTAAGGCACAGGAGCTGGGGGAGCAGAGGGAGCTGGGGGAGCTGGGGGAGCTGGGGAAGAGGATTACCAATCAACAATGAACCATGAACAATCAACAAATGACGAATGACGAATGACAAATGACAAATGACAAATGACAAATGACAAATGACAAATGACGAATGACAAAATTTGATACCCTAGCTTAAATAGTCTTGGGAACGAGTAGAGAAGCGTGGATATTCAAATTGGGCGAGGTAAGACAGCTCGCAGAGCTTATGGCATCGATGAAATCGCACTAGTCCCCGGACAACGGACGCTAGACCCTAATTTGGCAGACACCCGTTGGCGTTTGGGGAGCATCGAACGAGAAATTCCGATCATTGCCAGTGCGATGGATGGCGTGATCGATGTACGAATGGCAGTGATCCTATCTGAGATGGGAGCGCTAGGGGTGCTTAACCTCGAAGGCATTCAAACCCGTTATGCTGACCCTAATCCGATATTAGAGCGAATCACCTCGGTGGGTAAGTCAGAATTCGTTAATCTGATGCAGGAGTTGTATGCCGAACCGATTAAACCGGAATTAATCAGCCAGCGAATTCAGGAAATCAAAGACCAAGGTGGAATTGCGGCGGTGAGTGCGACGCCTGCTGGCGCGATGAAATACGGTGAAATTGTCGCCTCAGCGGGTGCTGATTTATTCTTCATACAAGCCACTGTGGTGTCCACGGCTCACCTGTCGCCAGAGTCAGTCACCCCCCTAGATTTAGCCCAGTTCTGCCAGGATATGCCAATGCCCGTGGTTTTGGGCAATTGTGTCACCTACGAAGTTGCCCTGAACTTAATGAAAGCTGGTGCGGCGGCTGTTTTAGTGGGAATTGGTCCGGGTGCGGCTTGTACCTCGCGGGGAGTTCTGGGTGTGGGAGTTCCCCAGGCGACGGCGGTGGCGGATTGTGCGGCTGCCCGTGACGACTATCATCAAGAGACAGGTAATTATGTGCCAGTTATTGCGGATGGCGGGTTAATTACGGGGGGAGATATCTGTAAATGTATCGCTTGTGGCGCAGATGCGGTGATGATTGGCTCTCCTCTGGCTCGTGCCAAAGAAGCCCCCGGACGTGGGTTTCACTGGGGAATGGCAACCCCTAGCCCGGTTCTGCCTCGAGGAACGCGCATTCAGGTGGGAAGTACAGGAACATTACAAGAAATTCTGATTGGACCAGCCCAACTCGATGATGGCACTCATAATCTTTTAGGTGCGCTGAAAACCAGTATGGGAACCTTGGGCGCTAAGAACTTGAAAGAAATGCAGCAAGTGGAGGTCGTGATTGCGCCATCCTTGCTGACAGAAGGGAAAGTTTACCAGAAAGCGCAGCAGTTGGGAATGGGCAAATAAAATTTGTGGGGTTGATAAACTACCCCAAACCCCACTGATGTAAGTTAACATGGAAAAGACGGAAGAAATTCCGTTCACTCCTCACACCACACTCCGCCCGGACTGAGTTCGGGCGGTTCCTTTTTGGGGGTTAAGCCCCAATGTCAGGGCAGTTTAACATCTTAATGGATGAAATGTGAAAATTTATGTCTAAATATATACTTTTTTGGCAAGGGAACGCTCAGTTTTCTCTGTGGTAAAATATCCCAAGACACATAGAAAATAGTACACGCAAGGATTTCCAGGCATGTCAACAGCCGTAGCAGTTACAGACGCCAGTTTTAAGCAAGACGTCCTAGATAGTGACGTTCCCGTTTTAGTAGATTTTTGGGCACCTTGGTGTGGTCCATGTCGGATGGTCGCCCCTGTGGTCGATGAAATCGCCCAACAGTACGAAGGTCAGATTAAAGTTGTGAAGCTCAACACTGACGAAAATCCTAATGTAGCCAGTCAGTATGGGATTCGCAGCATTCCTACCTTAATGATTTTTAAAGGAGGGGATCGAGTCGATATGGTTGTGGGCGCAGTTCCGAAAACGACGCTAGCAAACACTCTAGAAAAGTATCTGTAATCGATTATCGATTATCGATTATCGATTAAGCCTTAAGCCGAGTTGGGTTAAGGCTTGTTAGGCTTGCAGGCGCGATGGGTCGCTACATCTACAAAAAGCCTGTAAGCTCTCGTTCAGATTGGCAAAGATAACCCAAAAGCCACAAAAGCGGTGAAAAGCGGGGTAAATTGCCAATCTTGGAATCATTATCTGTTTTTCTATCGTAAATCCGGATGAAGACACGGGCACTTGTACTAAGTAAATGTCTAAATCTATAGACTTTACTAAGTCATGACTAGGATACCTATATCGCCTCAACCCATTAAACGTGTTGTGGCGATCGCATCAATCGTGGTTGGTTGTCTGGTTAGTCCGATTCCGACTTACTCTCAACCGACCAACTCAGCGAGTAATACTCCCTCGCTGCAAGATATGCTTGAGTTTAATCTAGATCTATCGGGTCGGGGAAGCCCCCGTTCCGGTAATCGTACAGGTGGCGCGAGTCGTAGTCTCTGTGGGGGAAGTCAATCTGGAGAATCTCTGTTCGCCCTAATTCCCGATACCAATGTGGGATTAACGGTAGAGGAACATCCTACCTTCTGGTTTTATGTTCCCGATGGCGCAAAGAAATTCCACTCGATGAAATTTGCCCTCTGGAGTGATCAGGGGGAGAAAGTGTACGAAACCACCTATCCTGTGACGAATGCCCTACCCGGTGTGATGAGTATCACTTTACCGCCCAGCACACCTGCACTCCAGGAAAACCAATACTACAACTGGATTTTTACCGTTTACTGTGAAGATCCCCAACAGGCGGCGGTTCGCAGTGATCCCAAACGAGTCCGAGTTAGAGGTTCCATCCAACGTGTTCCTTTAACGGCTGAACTCCAACAAGGATTGAATCGGGCGTTGACTCCCCGCGATCGCGCCGTTGTTTTAGCCCGAAATGGGATTTGGTTTGACTCTCTCACCCTGATCGGCAATCTTCGCCGTACTCAGACTGCCAATTACGCCCTGGCGATGGATTGGATTAACTTGTTAGAGGATATTGAACTCGACGCGATCGCATCCAAACCCATTACTGAATGCTGTAGTGCTTCGGCGCGGTAATCCCCAACTGTTTCTAGCGGTTCTCAATTGAGAATTATCAATCACCCTGTCCTTTAACTAGGGTTGCTTGTCTTCCATCATTGCCAAAAACCGCTATATCTAGTGGATGTTCGCCATTCCACGTTAAACACGAGATATCAGCGACTTGATTTGAACCCGTAAGACCCCGCTACACTATCCTCGTTCGATCATTCGCTTTCCCACTCTAGCTGTTCTCTTGTACCCAACAGACAACAGCTTATTGCATTGCCCCTAATTTTGATTCGATAGCCGCCTGACCCTTGAAACAGTGTGCTATAAAGAAGTAGATTGGACATTTTGTCTAAAGTAGTCAGCGGTGTATCACTAAATACTGTGGCTTTTTTGTCCAATGATTTAGTATTTTGTTGTCCTTTGAGAATATAGGTTGGTGGCTGACCATAATTGAGTCATCTCGGCAAAGAGATTCCAAGTTCTGAATTTCTTTGATAGGTATCTATTGTGCATTTGCCTAGGTTCACCATAGCTGAAACCGATAACAGATAGCCCAGGTTGATTATTCAGATATTTTCGACGATAATTCAACCGCAATAGTAATTCAACCGCAATAATTTTGGTGTCTCTTTAAAAGTCAACGTACTAACGTACTATTTGATAGCTGAGTAATCGTATTGGGATTCGGTGCGGCTTCTAGTTAGAACTTACCTTATTTAGGGTTGAGTGGAATCCTGTCTGTCAAGTTCTAATACATCAGTTCTACTTATTCCACGGAGTTTTGTAGCCCCTATGATTAATTCTGCAATGAAAGGAGCAATCCTGCTGTTGGCTACCTTACCCATTTTGGGTGCGACTAGCATACAGCCAACTCAGGCAATATCGATCCGTCTCGATATGAATAAAACAGACGTACCGATTGTTCCTCAGTTTAACCCTGACTCTCTATTGAGAAACACCTCAATTACTCAGCCATACCCACCCACTACTTTTGTTAAAGATTACATTTTAACCAAAGAAGCCACACCGATCAACCCCCCAAGTCTAATTGTGGCTCAGTCCGTTACCGGGGCAGGTGATGGGACAGGTACAACGGTTGAGCAAAACAGTAACCAATTTAACATCGACGGTGGCACATTTTCCGGAGATGGGGAAAATCTATTTCACAGTTTCCAAGACTTTGGTCTTTCATCGGGTGAAATTGCCAATTTTCTGTCTAATCCTCAAATTCGCAATATTTTGGGTCGGGTAGTTGGTGGGGAAGCTTCAATTATTAATGGTTTGATTCAAGTTACCGGGGGCAACTCGAATTTATTTT
The DNA here is from genome assembly GCF_040222985.1 of Coleofasciculus sp. F4-SAH-05. Lineage (NCBI taxonomy): Bacteria > Bacillati > Cyanobacteriota > Cyanophyceae > Coleofasciculales > Coleofasciculaceae > Coleofasciculus > Coleofasciculus sp. F4-SAH-05. The sequence goes on along the minus strand of NZ_JAVKBY010000173.1, from coordinate 9,639 downwards.
TAATGAATCCGGCGGGGATTGTATTTGGGGCGAATGCCAGTTTAAATGTTCCCGCATCGTTTACCGCTACAACCGCGACAGGAATTGGTTTTGCGGGAGATCAGTGGTTTAATGTCTTTAGTGAAAATAATTATCAGACGTTAATCGGTGATCCCAATCAGTTTGCCTTTGATTTAGCTCAACCCGCCACTCTCATTAATGGCGGAAATCTCGCTGTATCAGAAGGGCATAATTTAACCCTACTGGCAGGAAATACGATTAATACCGGGCAACTGACTGCACCGGGTGGCACAATTACAATGGCGGCTGTACCGGAATCCAATCGGGTGCGGATCAGTCAACCGGGACAATTATTAAGTTTAGAAATTGTACCATCTACCAATGAGAATGGGGAGATAGAGGCAATTGATCCCTTGGATTTGCCAAGGCTGCTGACGGGTACAGAGGAAAGCGTAGAGACGGGATTAACCGTTACGGATACAGGTCAAGTACAGCTTCAGGAGTCTGGTATCACTGTACCAACCGAAGCCGGGGTTGCGATCGCGTCGGGTACGCTAGATGTTTCTCATGCATCTCCTACTGTCGATTCCCAGTCGGTGAATGTGTTTGGCAACAAAGTTGGTGTATTTGATGCCACAATTAACGCCTCTGGGATGTATGGCGGCGGAACAGTACGACTTGGTGGCGACTATCAAGGTCAAGGTACGTTTAATGCGTCTCAAACTCTAGTCAGTGAAAACTCGCTGATTACGGCTGATGCTGGAGTACAGGGGACAGGCGGTGAGGTGTTTGTTTGGGCAGATGACGTTACGGGCTTTTATGGAACCATTAGCGCCCGTGGTGGAACGGAAGTGGGAGATGGGGGATTTATAGAGGTTTCTGGCAAAGAATTGCTGATTTTTACAGGTCATGCTGATGCGGGAGCAATTAACGGTCAACCGGGTACGTTATTGCTTGATCCTAAAAATATCACGATTGGAGATGCAAATTCACCCTTAGCGATACGCTTTAATCCTGATCCTTCATCAACGGAAAATCAGTTTGGTTATTCAGTTGCGGCGCTAGGTTCAGACGTACTCGTAGGTGATCCGGGATACGATGAAAGCGGAAAAAAAGACGTAGGTATTGCCTATTTGTTTGATGGTAGTACAGGAATAGAACTAGATACGTTCACCAGTCAAGATAAAACCGACAATGGTCGATTCGGTTTTGCTATAGCTGGGATGGGATCAGATAAAGTTATCGTTGGTGCGCCGGGAGAGAACGGAAAAGAAGGAAGGGCTTATTTATTTGATCGCGATGGACTCATACAAACTTATACAAACCCAAATTCCTCGACGACTACAGGTGACACTCAATTAGGCTTCGGCTACTCTGTCGCCGCTGTGGAGTCAAATGTTCTAGTCGGCGCTCCAGGAGATGATCACAACGAAATAACAGATTCAGGTGCTGCTTATTTATTTAATGGCGATAGTAATACAGCAAAAGCATCGTTTTTCAGTTCTAATCCTGTAGCTGGTGGTCAATTTGGCTATTCGGTAGCTGGCGTGGAATCCGATGTGCTGGTGGGAGCGCCTAGAGAAATGGCAGTGGACAAAGATGCTAACAACCGAACTGCAGGTGCGGTTTATTTATTTAGCAATAGTAACCCTAATCAAGCACAACGTTTGATCAGTCCCCGTCCAACAGATAGCGGGCGGTTTGGTCATTCAGTAGCCGCGATGGGGTCGCAAATACTGGTGGGCGCTCCTCAGGATAATCTGGGAGACGGAGTTCAAGGTGCTGTCTATTGGTTTAATCAAGATGGCGAGTTGCAAAATACTTTTTCGACCCGACCTAATTCTTCAAATAACGGTCAATTTGGTCATTCAGTAGCGGTAGTAGAATCGGCGGAGTCTGCATTAGGGTTTAACGTTGTTGTCAGCGCCCCTGGGGAAAATGCTACCTATTTATATGAACCCCTGTCTGATTCTGATACTGGGCGTTTGTGGCAAACCTTTCCTAAGCCTCCGGAGTCACCCAGCAATTTTGGTAATGCGGTTGCTGGGGTAGGAACAACTGTGGTGGTGGGTTCACCAGGAAACATGAACAATGAAGACAATGTTTCCTTGTTTGCCTCCAGCTTCAAGTTTGATGATAATCGTGACCAATCTGTGACTATTGATGTCGCTACTATTACCAACATTACTAACACGGGAACCGAAATTGAGTTTCAAGCAAACAATGACATTACTGTAAATGAGTCAATTATCACTGACAATCAAAACGGAACTGGAGGCTCGCTGAAATTAAGATCAGGTCGAAGTATTTTTGTCAATGCTAATATCACCACAGATGATGGGAATTTAACATTAGTTGCCAATGATCGCGATGCCATTCAAGACTATCGTGATCCTGGCGACGCTTTTATAGAAATAGCTGATGGCTTCACACTAAATTCGGGGAGTGGCGATATATATCTTCAACTCGATCCAGGGGAAGAAAGGGGAGATATTAATGTTCTCGGCGAGATTATTACTCAGACAGGAGATCTGATTGTAGAACATAATAATCCTACAGGTGGAAATGTCAATATTGGAGAAACGGCAACGATTAACGTCGGTGGAGATGTTGATATTACAACCATGGGCAGTAATATTATTGCCAGTGGAAATGTGGAGACGACTAACGGAGAGATGAGTTTTGCCAGTCAAGGAGGCGATATAGAAATTCAGAGTGGTGGTAATGTCTCTACCAATACTGGTGAGATTAATTTCGCTAGTCAAGGGGGCGATATAGAAATTCAGAATGGGGGTAATGTTTCTACTAATGGGGGTGAAATTCGTTTCAACAGTCAGGGGGGAACAATTCAGGTTGATACGGCGTTCACGCTGACGGGTGAAACGTTCTTGTCTACAGGTAATGGAACTGGAGATATTCGGTTTAATAATCGTCTCGATGGGACGCAAAATCTCACACTGACGGCGGGAACGGGTAATGTGCTCTTTGAGGGACAAGTCGGTAGCGATACACCTGTGGGAAATCTGACTATTGCTAGTGCGAGGAATGTAACGGCAAAAGACGCGATCGCAGCCACTAGCTTTACACATCAATCAGGAACTGGCACAGTTAATCTGAGCGATTTACAACTATTCAATGGAGATTTAGAACTCAACACCAGTGATGGCTTGATAGTCGGCAATATTACCGCAACTGAAGGCAATGTAGAATTAAGAGCAACGAACAATATCACTGTAGAAAATATCACAACGTCTGGTGGCACAATTAACCTCACCAGTGAAGCCGAAGACATTAATACGGGTGACTTGAATTCTTCTGCCGCCACGGGTGGCGATATTACCGTAAATGCGAATATCAGTATTACCACTGAAGCAATTAATTCTAGTGGCACTGAAGGCGATGGCGGTAACGTTACTCTCGATCCCCTGGAAGATATTACCGTCAATTCTATTAATGCCCAAGGCGGAAGTAATGGTCAAGGTGGTGATGTTGACATGACTACGCAACGATTCTTTCAAGCAACAGGAAGCTTTACCGATCAAAATGGGATAGAAGCTAGTATTTCTACAGCAGGCGGTAACGGTGGCGGCGATATTACGATTCGTCATGATGGTGGCGCACAGGAGGTGATTGAGCCTTTTGTTGTCGGTAATGGCAATACGAATGGTACGGCACAAGCCATTACCAGTGGAGAGTTTACGATTGCACCTGTTCAGTCATTTCCGGGAAGTTATACGCTCGGTAATATCCGGATTATTACAACTGACCAGACGTCTAATCCACCCGCTAACCCACCAACTTCTTTTAATGTAAATCTGAACAACTTTAAAAAAGATTTTCAAGACCCCCTAGACCCTCTTGATCAGCCTAATGCCTTAGATCAAGAGCCAATTATCAACGCTGATGTTTACAAAATAGAGCGCTACTTTACCCAGGCATTTGAGAAACAACTGGGAATGGAGGCGGAAAAAATCCTCACCTTGGATGAAATCCGCAATCGCTTGCGTAGCATTGAAGTGGCGACTGGGGTCAAACCTGCTGTAATTTATGGGGTTTTTGTACCGAGCAGCACGAACTCAGAAATGGAATTAGAACTGATGCTGGTAACAGCGGATCGGGATGTTATTACCAAGCGAGTGTCAGGGGCTAAACAGTCTGATGTCCTGAATACAGGACAGAACTTTCGTCAAGAAATTATTGATGGTGGGTTTGGATATTTAGATGACGCCAAACAACTGTATCAATGGATGGTAGCCCCCTTAGAAACAGATTTACAAGAAACAGGAATTGAGAATTTAGTATTTATTCTCGATGAAGGGTTGCGCTCATTACCCATAGCCGCTATCCATGATGGAAATGACTTTATTGTGCGGCGATATAGTGTGAGTTTGATGCCCAGTGTGAGTCTCACAGATACCCGTTATGCCAATATTAAAACGATGCCTGTTTTGGCAATGGGTGCTTCAGATTTTCCCGATAATCCTCTTCTGGAACAATTACCAGCAGCGGCGGCTGAAGTATCGATTCTGACTAATACATTATGGCGTGGTCAAGCCTTTCTCAATGAGAATTTTACAGTTAACAATCTCAAGGCACAACGAGAAGAAAAACCCTTTGGCATTATTCACCTGGCTACCCATGCAGAATTTGAACCGGGCGCACCCAGTAATTCCTATATTCAGTTGTGGGATACTAAGGTAAAATTAGACGAAATTCGTAGTTTAGGCTGGCATGATCCGGCTGTAGAATTAGTGGTATTGAGTGCTTGTCGTACTGCTTTAGGTGATCCGAGTGCCGAACTGGGGTTTGCTGGTTTTGCGGCTAAAGCTGGAGTTAAATCAGTATTAGCCAGTTTATGGTACATCGAGGATTGGGGAACGTTGCCAATGATGGCAGAGTTTTACAATAATCTGGATGATGCACCGATTAAAGCGGAAGCATGGCGACGGGCGCAAGTGGCAATGATTGAAGGAAAGGTTAAGTATGAAGACAATCAATTAATCTTGTCGGATAAAGCCATTACTTTGCCAATTGCTGATGCTAAGCCTGGTAACCCTGACTTATCTCATCCCTATTACTGGTCAGCATTTAGTATTGTTGGTAATCCTTGGTAAATAGAAGAGGTGCGGAGGTGCGGAAGTGCAGATGAGACATAAGATGATGAGCTTTCTTTTCTAGAATTCCTTATTCCCTGTTCCCTGTTATCCGTACTTCATTAACCACCAAATCCAGTTTGAGTAGAGGGCGACCCGACCTCATTGAATGGACTGGTGTTGTTAATTGATGCAAGCGGGTCGCCCCTACAGGGGTTAACCTCCAAAGATGCTGTAATTTTATTCTCAAGAAATACGTTCTGACCCAAGGGTTTGATATGTTGTTTTTGTCAGTTATCTTCTTCTGACAATAGGGGGAACATGGGAAAATCAGGCAAAGTCCCTCGGCAAGTTTTAGCCAGATGTCATGAAACGTAAACTCCTTGGATGACTGAACAGCTTATCCCATAGAACTTGTAGTTTGAATAGAGGGCGACCCGACCTCATTGAATGGACGGGTGTTGTGAATTGATGTAAGCGGGTCGCCCCTACAGGTTGTTATATCCTGTTCACCCCTCTTCTATTCTCGTTGACATACCTTGCGAGCAACATCTCTCTTTCAAAAGGAGGATGTTCTAGGAACAAATACTGACTTATTAATAGTAAGGATACTCAACCACATACGCGATTAGTCCTCTGGAGAGGTCAACTACCCCGCTCATGCTTACCCCCAGCTTAAGTTCTCAGATGAGAGTGCGATCGCGAAATTGGAAGCGAGTTTTGCTCGTGGCGTATATGAATTAGGAGGGTCAAGTGGCGAAGCGTCCTAATCACTCGAGACGACGACAACACAACACAACGTTTCTGGGGAAAATAAAAGATAAATCCATTCGTAAAATTAAAGCCCGCACGGAAGAAAATTTAAGTGTTTTATATGGCTTGACATTGATGGGGTTTGTCTCCTTTGACTCCTTATATGAACTGTTTACGCCGTTCTTTTTCATTGGTATTGGCTTGAAAATTAACCCCAGTGCGCTAACGGCGGCTTTAGGAATGGGAGGAATTCTCCTTGTCGCCGCCGTACTTGGCAAACTCATTGGTGCGGGGGGTCCCACGTTGTTAACCACAGGTTGGACGGGTGCTGCGTTAATCGGCGTTAGTATGGTGCCTCGCGCCGAAATTACCATGATTGTCATGGGTAAGGGACTCTCATTGGGAGAGTGGGCGGTATCTAATCAGGTTTTCGCCGCCATGGTTGTTGTATCTGCGGTGACTAGCATCCTAGCACCGATTATTCTGCGTTCATTGCTGAACAAATTGCCTGAAATTCCAACAGGAGTAAGTAACTGATGCCTATTTCACCGCAGCTTATTGTCTGGATTGCGATCGCGTTAGTGCAAGTCAGCCTACTGGCTATCGCACCGTTGTTAATTCACTGGCTTTCTTTACTCCCTTAACTATTAGGAAATTATCCTATTTTAAATTAGATGAACTCTGGCACATTTAGAACCTTAAAAACTTAAATAAGGGCGGGTTTAGTTACCTAGATACCAACAAAAAACGTTAATAGTAAAACCCGCCCCTACAGTTCTGAAAACTTTTTTATCGGAGCATCACCATGAACAATATAACGATAGAAGCTGAGTATGTCGGAAAGCCTGTGATCGTTGCTGAGGCTGTCGAAGTGTTAGATATTCCCTAGAATTGTGGGTGAAAAACTCTACTCCCTGAAGGGGTGACAAGAGACGTGAAGGATAGGCAGGGTGTGGGATGTCGGGAAGATAAACAGTTAAAATTCTGGCGACCACAAATCAACAATAGCGACCTCAAAACCAGGAAGTAAATCAGGAATCGTTAGTACATCACCATCGCTTAAAACTTTAACCTCGGAGTCAGGACGATAAATTTCGACCCGACGCCGTTGCGGATTCATCAAAATACCAACTTTTGTTCCCTGCTCCAGAAAAAATTGAATCTTGTCTCTCAACGATTTTAAGGTATCTGTTGGTGACTTTACCTCAACCATTAAATCAGGAGCCAGTTCCGCAAACGAACGAGGACTTTTAGGTAACCGTTCCGCTAAAACAAAAGAAACATCAGGCGCTCTGACATTAGAATTTGGTAGATCAAAACCTGCACTAGAAGCTGTCACCCGACCAAGCTTTTGAGGTCTTACCCAATTACCTAAAACCCGGACAAATTCGGCGACGACTTCATCTGACTCATAACCCGATGGACTCATAATTACGATTTGCCCGTCAACCAACTCCATGGGATACTCAGGATGTTCTGCTTGTAATTTCTCCAAGTCTTTGCGGGTCAGAGCTGTCAGAGAAGCCATAGAACCTCTTTGAGTCTACATCTAGAATGATTTATAAATCCATTGTATTACCGTTGAGCGCAACTCAGTATTAGGCTTAATGGCACTGAAATAAGCATTTTAGAATCGCCTTAACCTTTAATATACCGTAGTGCTCGGCTTCGCTCAACCCGCTCGGCTTCGCTCAACCCACCAGCATATCAGTCAGTGGCATTCGTATTAGGCTCTTATCCCCAACGACGAACTAAGATATCGTGAGAGAAGAACTCCCGTTAAGAGAAAATCCTTTTTCAATGACTGCGACTACTCCCAACTCCGCCAAACACAAAAAAGCCAAAGCCTTGAAACCAGGGACGATCCGCCCTGCCAAGGAACTCTGTAGCGAATGTGGTCTGTGTGATACATACTATATTCATTATGTCAAGGAAGCTTGTGCCTTTCTTAACCAACAGATTCCCGAATTAGAAACCCAAACTCATGGACGTAGCCGGAATCTGGATAATCCCGATGATTGGTATTTCGGTGTTAACCAGGACATGATGGCGGCGCGGAAACTTCAACCCATTGAAGGGGCGCAGTGGACAGGAATTGTCAGCACCATTGCCATTGAAATGCTCACCAGTGGCAAAGTTGAAGGCGTCGTCTGTGTGCAGAATACCAAAGAAGACCGTTTTCAACCGATGCCGATTATCGCCCGAACGCCAGAAGAGATTCTCGCCGCCCGGGTGAATAAGCCAACCCTGTCTCCTAACCTGTCAGTCTTAGAACAAATTGAACAGTCGGGGATGAAACGCCTATTAGTGATTGGCGTCGGCTGTCAAATTCAAGCATTACGGGCGGTGGAAAAAGAACTGGGCTTAGAAAAACTCTATGTTCTGGGGACGCCCTGTGTGGATAATGTCACCCGCGCTGGCTTGCAGAAATTCCTAGACACCACCAGTAAGTCTCCTGATACAGTTGTGCATTACGAGTTTATGCAGGACTTTCAAGTTCACTTTAAGCATGAAGATGGTTCAATTGAGAAAGTCCCCTTCTTCGGATTGAATACCAAAGAACTTAAGGATGTATTTGCCCCATCTTGCATGAGTTGTTTTGATTACGTCAACTCCCTAGCCGATTTAGTTGTCGGTTACATGGGCGCCCCCTTTGGTTGGCAATGGATCGTGGTGCGAAATGACCGGGGACAGGAAATGCTGGATCTGGTGCAAAATCAGCTAGAAACACAATCGGTTACGTCTAAGGGCGATAGACATCAAGCCGTGCAACAAAGTATTCCGGCGTATGATAAAGGCGTCACCTTACCGATGTGGGCAGCTAAATTAATGGGGGTGGTGATTGAAAAGATTGGTCCAAAAGGATTGGAGTATGCTCGTTTCTCGATTGACTCCCACTTTACCCGCAATTATCTCTATGTGAAGCGCCATCACCCAGAGAAATTAGCGGCGCATGTGCCAGAGTTTGCCAAGCGAATTGTGGGACAGTATACTTTACCTGATTAAGAGAGTTATCGCTCAAGCAAGTCGGGTTACGTTGCGGCTTAACCAATCAGTATCAAGCGCAACTAACCCTGACTCAATCGATAGGGTATAGTTTCAGCAAAACGCGATCGCCCGATCAAAAATATCACGACAATCCAACTCTTATCAATTCTGTTATATAGCGCGTCTAAATGCAAGGCGAAATCTTTTTGTTCCCTGTTCCCGACAAAACCAATGCCGTCCAAAACCTTTATTGTTCGCGCCCACGCTAGAACCATTCATACCCGCCCAGTCACATTCATCTGTGCCAAGTGCCATCAGGCGACGACTCGCGAATGTTATCCGGGTACGCCACCGAAATACTGTCTCAACTGTGCGCCGAAGAAGAAGAAAGCGTCAGCCACCCGAAAACCGGAAAAGGGCATGTTTAAACCCACCCATCACTTGGTTGCTCACAGGACAGGTGAACAGATACCCGTGTGCTTAGAAACCTCTCCTGATCCGGGATGGTTCTGGGTGCGTACTGCCCTCGATTGGTTTTCCGGAGAGTCGATTATTCAATATCACCAACATAAGGGATTATATAGTCGAGACAAACCCTTGGCGGATTACTCCTTGGAGGAGATAGCCTCTACCACAGGGATTTAACGGTTGCTAATCCTCGGCGTCTTGAACGAAAGTTGAGCGCAGTCCCTATCTAGAATCTTTGATTTAGATGGGGTTAGCGAAACAAAATAGCTTGTTAAGTGCCCAATAATACTATACAATAGTATCAGGTACGGCGGCAGTTTGTTAACTTGTTCGGCAC
>NZ_JAVKBY010000169.1:0-9840 GCF_040222985.1 Coleofasciculus sp. F4-SAH-05 | reverse complement strand
TGGGTTCAAGTCTATGCCAATACACCCGTACTGAATTGGTCTAGATACCTGTTTGACTGGTGCTGGAGTGAATTGTACCGCCACACACCATTTGCCATCCTTCCGGTAGAAGTGCCAGGTTTTAGCGCCCTCTGCTGGCAGTCGGTTAACATTCCGATGAAAATCTCCAATTTCAGATGAGACATACTTGCCGAACTTATCCTCCAGACAGTAGGGAACCCGAATTTTAATTGTTTGTCCATTCCACTGGCAATTTTGATTACCACAGGCTTCGGTTGCGGCTCCTACCACATAAGCTTGTCCTTTGGGTATAGTGACCCTAATGGGAGCCGCTTTCAGGTACTCGAGCTGTAATTGATAGTGGTTTAGCTTGCGCTTTTTGTGGTGCAGTTGGAAGCGTAGGTTCTGCCAGTTAGTATCCCGGTATTGGATAGACACCGAGAGCGGAAACTGACAGCCAGTTTGACTATTTTGCCAGTTTTTCCTACGGTAAAATTTACGAGCATTCTTTAGCTGGCGTTCTGTCTTTTTGAGCCACTTCTGACAAGATTTGAATTTGGCAGTTAGCACCTTGACGTGGCGTTGACGGTTAGCCGACGCAGCATCCACCGCCCCTTGGCTAAAAGCTATCACTCCATTGGCGTGGCGCTTGTTTATCCCGTATGTCTGCTGTAAATGCGTATTCCATTGAGACTTGTTGAATTTATTATCCCAGAGGAGATGATTAGCTGTCTCACATACGCAGACATGGAATATAGATGAGTATTCAGCTAGGAACATTTCCAATTGAGTTTTACCCAATGGGTTTAACTCAATTGCTGGGGTGGGAAGTCCTTTGCAGTATGTGATGGTAGCCATTGATTCGACCTGTCAACGCAACTTCGGGTATTATATACAATGACAGCCAAAAATGTTTCCGACTAAAATATCTACTCATTTTTGAATAGACATGAGTAGGTATGATCAGGGATTATGTTACAGTTTCTAACCCTTAAGCTTACCTCCCTTCGTTGTGCCACGAACGATGAACCATCAACCATCAACCATCAACCATCAACTATGAACGTGAAATCTCCCGTACCTCAGTTGGGGGATGAGTTTAACGCCGGAATGCGACCATTGACATAGTAGTCTCGGGTTCCTTTAGCATTAAGAGCTTCCCCTAAGCGATTCAACGCATGAACATAAGCGGCGGTTCGCAGAGAAACCGCTAACTCTTTGGCAATTGACCAAATATATTGGCTTTCTTCCACCATTTTCTGCTTTAGATTTTCATGCACTTTTGCCATTTTCCAATAGAGTCCACTGCGGTTTTGCACCCATTCAAAATAGCTCACTGTCACCCCACCCGCATTGACTAGAATATCGGGAAATACGAGAATTCCTTTGCTGTCTAAAACCTTATCCGCTTCTGAATTAATCGGACCATTGGCGACTTCAAAAATATAGCGGGCGCGGACATCGTTAACATTCTCCTGGGTAATTTGATTCTCCAACGCCGCCGGAATCAGAATGTCTACATCTAAGGCTAAGAGTTCGGCATTGGTTAACTGTTCATGTTCAACAATATTACAAACCGTGTCTTGACAGTAAACCGCTTGCAGACTTTGACTGGACATTTTATACCGACGAATACTGGGAATATCTAAGCCTTTTTTGGCATAAATTCCGCCTTGAGAATCACTGATGGCAACAACTTTATACCCCGCTTTAGCCAGGAGTTCTGCCAATACCGCCCCGGCTTTACCAAATCCCTGAATCGCGATTGTCGTGTATTGGGGAATTAGATCCAGTTTAGGTGCCATGGCTTCAATCACAAAGTAAGCCCCCGTCGCGGTTGCGACATCGCGCCCCACACTTCCACCCATGGTGATGGGTTTACCCGTGACGACAGCGGGACTAATTTGACGCCGGATGATGCTATATTGATCCATCATCCACCCCATAATCATGGCATTGGTATAAACATCAGGGGCGAGAATATCCACATCCGGTCCAATAAAATCGGCGATCGCGTCAATGTAGCCCCGACTGAGGCGTTCGAGTTCCAGTTTGGATAAGGCTTTAGGATTAACCGTAACTCCGCCCTTGGCACCACCAAAGGGTAAGTTTAATACCGCACATTTAAATGTCATCCAAAAGGCGAGGGATTGAACTTCATCCAGAGTCACGTTGGGATGATAGCGTACACCGCCTTTTCCGGGTCCCCTGGTGTCATCATATCGAACTCGATATCCTTGTACTATGGTTAATGAGCCATCATCCATGCGAACCGGGATGGATACACTCAGGCTCATTTTGGGATGCTTTAAGCGTGCGATCGCATCTTCGGAAATCGAGACATGTTTCATCGCCGCTTGCAATCGGGTGCCAGCATCAACTAATAATGAATCAGACATTCCATTGTTCCTCATCAGGGATTGAACGAAAATTAGAGAGAATTTCATCGCCAGACAAATCGCCCCCTAGACTTGGAGTTAAACCAGGAAACTCAATCACCAGCACAGCGTGCTTGGCGATTCAAGTCTCTAATGTCCAGACTCCAGCGCCAGTTGAGTAATTTTGGGTTTGAATTAAGCAAAACTTATATATAGGCGCGATCGCGCTTATCGATGAACAAAACAACGGCTTAATCTCTCCTTGATCTAGAAAAGATTAAAGTCGGTGCGACTTGTCCTTACTACGATTATTTCACGGGATTTGATTAAATTGCCAATAACGTGTAGTTTTCGTTACTTTTTTAACATAAAGTTTACATTGCGCTTATAGTTGCGCTGTCTTCGCCAGTATAACGTTGAGGTTATATCAGAGCATTTTTTTTAACTCCTGATTTAGCACCTTATACCCACTGGGATTGATATGTAACGTATCGTAAATGTACTGAGTCGTCAGAATCTCTTTAGGAATTCCCCGTGGGCGCTATGAGTCAACCCGACAGCAAACGATTCCCGTTGTGGGCAATCCTCACGCCCAAGCGGTGCTGGCGCAAGACCAAGCTGTAAGTTCCGAGAATGTTTATACTGATCCACAACTAAAGGGGGCGAATCAGCTTTGCCGTCAGATTGGTCTTAAATCCATGCTTTCGGTGCGTACTTCGTATCAGGAGCAGACCAATGGTATTATTTGCCTGCATCAATGCGATCGCTTCCGTCAGTGGAGTAACGATGAAATTGAACTGTTAGAAGCGGTGGCGGCGCAGGTGGGGATTGCGTTAGCGCAAGCGCATCTGTTGGAACAGGAACAGCAACGGCGGGAAGAACTCACCCGGAAAAACCTCACCCTGCATAAAACCAAACGGGAAGCCGAAGTCGCCAATCGCGCCAAAAGTGAGTTTCTGGCGATGATGAGCCATGAAATCCGCACGCCGATGAATGCAGTGATTGGCATGGCGGGGTTGTTATTGGAGACGGCATTGACGCCGCAGCAGCGAGATTTTGCCAATACGATTAGTAGTAGTGGGGATGCGTTGCTGACTATTATTAATGATATTCTGGATTTCTCGAAAATCGAATCCGGTAAATTAGAATTAGAGGAACATGCCTTTGATGTGCATGTTTGTGTGGAGGAAGCCTTAGATTTAGTCGCCTCTCAAGCGGCGGCAAAGGGATTGGAACTACAATTTACGGTCAGAGATACGGGAATTGGGATTCCCCGCGATCGCATGAATCGGTTGTTTAAACCCTTCTCTCAGGTGGATGCGTCGATGACGCGCAATTATGGTGGCACAGGTTTGGGGTTAGCGATTAGTAAGCGCTTAAGTGAACGGATGGGGGGGCGCTTATGGGCAGAAAGTGAGGTGGGTAAAGGTTCGACATTTTCGTTCACGATTGTGGTGCAATCCGATCCCAATTCGGTGACAACGGAGTTGGATTCCTCTCCACCAGAGTTACGGGGGAAACGGGTATTGGTGGTGGATGATAATGCGACCAATCGGCAGATTATCAGGCTACAGGCACAGTCGTGGGGGATGGAGGTGCTCACCGCAGAATCGGGAGAACAGGCGCTGAAGTGGTTAGCTGACGCCGAACCTTTTGATTTGGCGGTTTTGGATTGGCAAATGCCAGAGATGGATGGGTTGACGTTAGCCTTAACCATTGAGGCATTACCGCATCGGCAACAGCTTCCCCTAGTCATGCTCAGTTCCGTGGGGCGACAAACCCCCAAAACTGCCGAGGAAACTGCCAACTTTGCCGCGTTTCTGACTAAGCCGATTAAACAGTCCCAGCTTTATAATGTGTTTATCGCCATTTTAGGACGGAGACGGATTTCGGTGCGTCCGGGCGATCGCTCATCAGGACGGCTTGAGGCTGAGTTTGCCCAGAGGCTACCCTTAAGCATTCTGCTAGTCGAAGATGTGGTGGTCAATCAAAAGGTGGCTCGCCAGATGTTGCAGCGCTTGGGATATCGCACAGATGTGGCGAACAATGGACAAGAGGCGCTGGAATTTCTGCGTCGTAAGTCCTATCAGGTTGTTTTCATGGATGTGCAGATGCCAGAAATGGACGGATTGGAGGCAACTCGCCGCATCCGGGCTGAATGGTTGTCAGCTTGCCAACCCTGGATTATTGCCATGACGGCTCATGCCATGCAGGGAGACCGAGAACAATGTTTGCAAGTGGGCATGAATGACTATATCAGTAAACCGATTCGACCGGAAGCCCTGGTTCAAGCTTTAACCACTTATGATCAAGTGCTGGATCAAGAAGGTAGATATAGCATAAGGGATCATTCAGATGAGGACGTATCTGTGCCAGAAATAACCTCAGACTCCAGTGCTACCCCCGCTTTGGATCGGCAAGTGCTGCAAGATTTAAGAGAAATTGCCGGAGACGATTATGAGGGGTTAATCGCGGAAGTGATTGACAGTTATCTGGAAGACTCCCCACCTAGGGTACAAGCGATTCGGAGTGCGATCGCTCATGATGATGCTAATGCTTTGCACCAATCTGCCCATGCATTGAAATCATCGAGTCTAACGATTGGAGCAACGGGTTTGGCGAAACTGTGTGCTGAGTTAGAAGCGTTGGGTTGCACGGGAAACCTAGAGCCTGCTTCCATCCTGATTTCCCGGTTTGATGCGGAGTATGAGCGAGTGATCGCCGCGTTACAACAAGAGCATCCGAGGAAACTATGATGAATGAGCCTGACTTTCACCGTGACCCGCCCCTAATTTTGATTGTGGATGATGAAAAAACCCTACGCCTAGTGTTGCGTCGGGCGATGGAACAGGAGGGGTATCAGGTGTCAGAAGTGGGGAATGGGCATCAATGTCTGGCGTTTTGCACCGAACAGTTACCCGATATTATTTTGTTGGATGCGATGATGCCCGTGATGGATGGGTTTACCTGTTGCGCTCAGTTACAAGAACTATTTGGTCAGAAATGCCCACCGATCTTGATGATTACGGGACTTAATAATCAGGAATCCGTAGACCGAGCGTTTGAGGCTGGCGCTACGGATTATATCACGAAACCGATTCATTGGGCGGTGCTGCGGCAACGGGTGCGGCGGTTACTGCATACCCATTGGGTGATGGCAGAGTTACATCGCAAAATTGAGCAAGAACGGGTGCTGAAGGCGAAGTTAGAGGAAATGAATCAGGAGTTGCAACGGTTGGTTGATTTGGATGGGTTGACTCAGATTGCCAATCGTCGGGCTTTTGATGAGGCGTTGCAGCAGGAGTGGAAACGATTGGCGCGGGAGCAAGCACCCCTGTCGTTAATTTTGTGTGATATTGATTTTTTTAAGGCATATAACGATACTTATGGGCATCAAGCTGGAGATGAATGTCTTAAACAAGTGGCGGATATTTTGCGTAAAGCGGTGAAGCGTCCAGCAGATTTAGTGGCTCGATATGGGGGGGAGGAATTTGTGATTATTTTACCGAATACATCCCTCAGAGGTGCCATGCAGGTGGCAGAATCGATTCGGTTGAAAGTCAAGTCTCGGGCGATTGTGCATGAGGGATCTTTGGTGAGTAAGTTTGTCACCTTGAGTTTTGGGGTAGCTGGCGTGATTCCGCCGCCAAAAACAACTCCGGATCGGCTAATTGCTGAGGCAGATCAAGCGCTGTATAAAGCTAAGGTAGAAGGGCGCGATCGCGTGGTAGGAAATTTGGTTGAGGTTTGATTGTTATTTGTCATTGGTCATTTGTCATTTGTCATATTAAATTCGTTAGCATTGGAATTAGGCACTGCCCATCCGTATCAACTTTAACCACAAACCCCTCACCCCCAGCCCCTCTCCCACTCTGGGGAGAGGGGAGCAAGAAGGAAACGGTGTTCTTTTGCGTGATGCTAGAAGTGTCTTTATACAGCAAATTGCAGGTAAATGAAGTACACCTATATAGTGATACTAATTGATCAGGGGGAAAATACTTTACCTCACGAACTTGTAATACGCTGTATGATGGTTTCCCAACTCCGTTTCCCTTTATTCCTCTCAATATTTACCCCCTTTCAAAGGGGGATAGGGGGGATTTAAATATCTTAAACTAAAATTAATTTTACTCACTTTCCAGAACTTCTAATGTCAAAATACCCTTTCGTTTCTTTACGATTAGTTCCATACTATCTAACCACTGAGAACCGATTAAAATATCAGGTAGTCCTTCTCCAACGTGAACGGGAATGGTAAACTCTTGGTTATCGATCATTACCGTTCCTGCGTAGAGGTCAAAAAGCTCATTACCTCGCGCCGTTTTCATATCGATTTCATAGGCGATCGCAGACCACTGTAACGCCTCGATATCCTGAGCGTTAAGCGCTAGCCAACCTGTCGTAAAACCCGTATCGAGAAGTGCTTCAACGGCAAAATGTTCGCCATTTGCGGCTATCAGTTCAATCTCAAAGAACAACTCCCCATTTTCACCAAACCTGCCTACAATCATATCGTACCGCAGGTTCCGGTTTCATTGAGTCGAAAGATTGTTAACTTAACATCAGTATTGACATAACGTTCTTGTCCTTTTTGAATCACTCCTTCTAGTTTGGGGTCAATTAAATAGTCGCCACTATCGGGTTCTATGGCAATGAACCAATTGTAGTATTGTTCAATCAGTTCCGGGCGAAGTCGTTCAAAAATAACTCGGCAACGCTTGCCCAGTTCAATGCGTTTCGCTCTGCGTCTGGCTAATTCTTCTGGCGGGATGGTATATTCTGGGAATATCCGTCCCCGTCTTACTTGGCGCTTCTGTGGTAAGGATGTCATGTTGATAAGAGAATGTTACATTAGGGATTATTGTAATTGTATTGTAGCTAAATCTGTCCCAGTAAATTCAGGGGGGTGTCGTGCGATCGCGTGTTAATAAAAGTGTCCCCTATCTGTTTTAAATGCCACTCCATAAGCTGTCATACATTTAAATTGGGTATGAGTAGCGATCAAGATGCTCGCCCTACAAGAATGCTCGCCATCATCATAAAATTGCACCTCAATTCCAACAGCACGAGAAATCCACACAGCATGATCCAACAGTGCGATCGCAGATTTTGTCGGGTGCATTAATGAAATGTAACGCACCATGTATAGCTAAATCATTCCCCCGCCAAGAACTCAAGTTCTTGGCTCAAAGCGCAAGTCGTCTAAAGACGACTCGGATTATTATAGAAACAACCCCAAAAGTTAGACACGTCTGTCTGCATTGAAACAATTAACGGAGTTTAGTTGATGCCCTAATCACCCTGGCGACTGCTATATCCAGTCAGCTTTAGCTGACTTGAGCTTTAGGTTCCTTGGGTTTAAACCCAAGGCGGTTGCTGTTAACCCCATCACTCCCTCTGTCTTTTGCGATACCATAGTTAGCATCTCCTGCCTCAATTGCCCCATGGATGAACAACGCCAACAAGCCTATCTAACCCTGATTAATACCCTATTAACCTGTCCCAGTGGTGAGGAAGGGCAGACATTACAGGATAACGCCGAGTTCGTTGATGCCGGGTTAGTGGCAACCATGGCACAGGCGGCGGAAGTGTTAGCAGAGAGGGGCGATGAAAATGCCGCGCAGTTTTTAGTCGGAATGGCGAATCAGTTAGGGGAGTTTTTGGGATTATCTGACTCAACGGCTACTCCTGAAGCCCAACTCGACTTTTTGCTTGAAGTATTACAGGCAACTTTAGATAGTAGAGGTAATCCGCAAGTTGTCTATCCCCTCCTCCAGGAAAACCTGCATCTATTGAATGATAACTTTGCCCGGATATTGTATGACTGGGCAACTGCAAAACTGGCAGAAGTGGAACCCGAACAAGCCCAAGCTATTGCCGCCGTTATTGGTAATTTCAGTAATCTGATCCAGCAGTTTCCTTTAGGGAATCAGGCAAATAATCTGGAAATCGCGATTACGGGTTATGAAGTGATGCTAACTATCTTTACCCGCGAGAATCACTCAGAAACCTGGGCATCAATTCAAAATAATCTGGGGAATGCCTACCGTGACAGAATCCGGGGAGAGAGGGCTGAGAATATCGAAACTGCGATCGCATCCTATCAAGCCGCCCTGGAAGTTAGAACCCGTGACGCCTTTCCTAGCCAATGGGCAATGACGCAAAATAATCTGGGGAATGCCTACTCTGACAGAATCCGGGGAGAGAGAGCTGAGAATCTCGAATATGCGATCGCATCCTATCAAGACGCTCTGAAAGTTCACACTCGTGAAGCCTTTCCTAGCCAATGGGCAACCACGCAAAATAATCTGGGGCTTGCCTACTCTGACAGAATCCGGGGAGAAAGGGCGGAAAATATAGAAAGTGCCATCGCATCCTATCAAGCCGCCCTGGATGTCTACACCCGTGAGACGTTTCCCCACAAATGGGCAACCACACAAAATAATCTGGGGGTTGCCTACCGTGACAGAATCAGGGGAGAGAGGGCAGAGAATATCGAAAATGCGATCGCATCCTATCAAGCCGCCCTGGAAGTCTACACCCGTGACGCCTTTCCTAGCCAATGGGCAATGACGCAAAATAATCTGGGTGCTGCCTACTCTGACAGAATCCGGGGAGAGAGGGCTGAGAATATCGAAAGTGCGATCGCATCTTATCAAGCCGCCCTGGAAGTCAGAACCCGTGAGGCTTTTCCCCAAAACCATATCGAAACCCAATTTAACCTGGGACTTGCCTACCGAGACGCCCCACAATTGGACAACGCCTATCATGCCTTTGCCGCAGCGATTGATACCGTTGAATTCCAGAGAGTCGAGATTAGTTTAGGTACGGCTAATGATGCCGATAAACAGAAACTCGCGGAAGAATGGAATTCACTCTATTCCAATATGATCGAAGTCTGTCTGGAATTAGCAGACAATACCCAAGCCTGGGAATACATCGAACGCAGCAAAACCCGTAACCTGATCGAACTCCTCACCAGCCGCAGCCTTTACCCTGACGGACAGATTTCTACCCAGAGACAAGAGGAATTACAACAGTTACAGGAAGCAATTTGGAGTGAACAGCGACGGTTAAATCAGCTACAGGCGGCTGGGGAACAAAAGTTATCGGAAAAATCGATAACTCCAGCAGAGATAGACTACAGCCATATCAACCAACTGCGCCAGCGTTACAACGAACTTTATCCCTATAAACCCTTAAAATTTGACCAACTCTCCCCACTGATTGATAAAAATACGGCAATTATTGAATGGTATATTTTCGATGATTGCTTCCGTGCGGTGATTATTACGGCTGAACCCCCCCTAGCCCCCCCTTATCAAGGGCTACGGTGTACACACAAGTGGAGTCTGAGCAAGTTTCCACCCCAGGAAAAGCGACTCAAACTTCCGCAAACCCTTGACGAGAGTGGGCATTCCTGGAGGACGTTGGGAACGATAACCCGACCATCCTCCCAGGC
>NZ_JAVKBY010000159.1:0-11938 GCF_040222985.1 Coleofasciculus sp. F4-SAH-05 | reverse complement strand
TGATCATAACGCAGCTATCAACATAAAAAATAGAGCGGAGGGGCATCCCGTTCTTAAAGCTCAACGTCTCCTACGCAATAGCCGGATTGGTTGAGAAGCCTACACTATACCTGTACTCAGGTTAGTGTAGGAGTATGTCACGGAATCACCTACTTGCAGTAGGTGAGGATGTCAATCTTCTTCTATAACTTGAATCAGTAATGAAATTCAACTCGACTGTAGCACTCACTCTGATTCTGCTGGCAATGATGTTAGGTGCCGGCTTTGTGAGTGCCATGTGGGGATTTTCCCTAGGTCATGAAGCTCTTAAAGGTGTGACTCAGCCCGATGTGCGCCCGACGAAGAAGCTGGCAAATAACCAGGAGGTTGAGCCGGGTGACAAACAGGTTGCGCTGTTGAGTGAACGGGATATCCTGGTCAACGTTCACGCCTATATCCATGACAAAGACAAAGACAAAGATTCTAATTCCGATAATAACGACTCTGAGTCAAAGAGCCAGACTGAGACAGATAAGCCAGACGAGTCAGCCGGAGAGAATCAGCAATCTGAACGTGCAGAAGAATCATCGGAATCGGGTGTATTCGACACAGAGACATCGTTTACCAGTAATGGCTCGAATCAAAATTTACCGCTCAAAAGTCAGGATCGGGGGGTCACGTTGGAGGTTCGTTCCGCCAATCTTCAGGGAGGCTCGTTGTTGCTGGATGTTAGCTTGAAGAATGAGGGCGATAATCCGGTTCGGTTTCTTTATAGTTTTTTAAATGTTACCGACGACAAAGGTCGAGCTTTGAGTGCGATTACCGAAGGGTTACCGGGAGAATTGCCGTCCAATAGCGAGGAATTTTCGGGTACGGTGAGTATACCTACAGCGTTGCTGGATGACGCCAAAGCGCTTTCGTTAACCCTAACTGATTATCCCGATCAAAAGCTCAAGCTGAAAATGTCCGAAATCCCTGTCGCCAGGTAAATGGTAACGGAGCAGGTTGGGAGCATGAAGCGTGAAAGCATATAGAATTCCAGTAGGTTGGGTAGAGCGATTGCCAAACTTAAACGGTTAACCCTAACGTTGGGTTAATGTACCCTTCGGGAACGCCAAAGGCGAGTACGAGAAGGCTCGGCCTACGTCTCTCAACTCAACCGACAAAGGTAATATACTCCCAGCAGGTTTATGCAAATGTTTTTCTTAGGTTCGGTTCTATTGCTCGCTGTATGTTAAACGGTATTTGTCAATCAATACAGTCCCCTAGAGAGAGGCTATCTATGGAGTACCGTTGTGGATCTGCTCAAAGAAGCAGTAGAACTGCTTTTGCTGGTTACCTGCTACCAATCTTATGGTTGCCCACTTAATTTTTCTTACTGCGAGTGCTTCTACTCCCCTTACCAGCCGGGACATGCTATTGCGATTATTATTAGTCCTGCTCTTGATTGCCATCAATGCCTTTTTTGTCACAGCTGAATTTTCTATGGTTTCGGTGCGGCGATCGCGGATTAACCAATTGGTTGATGCGGGAGATGTACAAGCGAAGACAGTTCAATCCTTACAACAGAGCATTGAGCGTCTACTCTCAACGACTCAGTTAGGCATTACTCTATCCAGTTTAGCCTTGGGCTGGATTGGCGAGAATACTGTCGCCGTTTTCGTTGCTGCTGTACTGACTAAATTGCCTTTACCCCCAGAGATGGTTCAAGGAATGGCTCATTCTCTGGCAATTCCGGTGGGATTTTTCCTGATTGCTTATCTGCAAATTGTTCTCGGTGAACTCTGTCCGAAATCTGTGGCGTTGCTGTATTCTGAAGAGTTAGCTCGGTTTTTGGGTCCTCCGAGTCTAGTGATTGCCCGATTTTTCAATCCGTTTATTTGGATTTTGAACCAATCAACGCGCTGTTTATTGCGGCTGGTTGGTGTGCAATATACGGGAGGATGGTGGAATAACCAAGTGACTCCGGAAGAGTTACAGTTAATTATTACCACCGAGCGGGAATCCACGGGTTTAGAAGCCGAAGAACGAGAGTTACTGAATAATGTCTTTGAATTTGGCGAGGTTTTGGCAACCGAGGTGATGGTTCCACGCACCAGTATTGATGCCATTTCGAGTACAGCAACGGTGCAAATGGTGTTAGAAGAAATTGCCAATACCGACCATTCTCGCTATCCGGTAACGGGGGAATCTCTGGATGATATTCGCGGGATTATCCATTTTAAAGAGTTAGCTAAACCTTTATCAGAGGGCAAATTAACCTTAGATACACCGATTGAACCCTGGATTCGTCCGGCTCGTTTTGTCCCGGAGTTAACCCCCTTGAGTGAACTCCTACCCCTGATGCAGCGATCGCATTTGGCAATGGTGATGGTGGTGGATGAGTTTGGCGGTACGGCTGGCTTGGTGACGCTGAAGGATTTGGTGGCAGAAATTATTGGTGATAACCCGGAACTGGAAAGCCCTGAAGAAGTACCGATCCAACTTGTGGATGAACAAACCTTTTTAGTTCAAGCCCAAATGGATTTGGAAGAAGTGAATGAGCTTTTGGATTTAAATTTACCGGTAACCGATGAATATCAAACCTTGGCGGGTTTTTTATTATATCAGTTCCAAAAAATTCCGCTGCAAGGGGAAATCTTAAGTTATGAGAATCTAGAGTTAAAAGTTATCTCCGCCGAAGGACCCCGCCTGAACCGAATTCGCATTCATCGGTATGAACCTCCAACTGTTCCTGTTGAAGATCTGTCTGAAACCGATGTAACCTCAGACATTACGACAACTGAGAATACAGTGAATGAAACGCAAGGTGATACTCCAGAGGCTTCTACCAATGATTTAGAATAAGGTCAAAAGCAATTGAGTAAAGGGCGACCCGAGTAAATTGAGTGGATACAGTTGTTAATTGGTGCAAGCGGGTCGCCCCTACAGGTGTTTCATCCCAAGACTTTCTGTTCCCTGTTCCCTGTTCCCTGTTCCCTGTTCCCTGTTCCCTGTTCCCGCGAATCTAGAATTCAAATACAGGCATAAGCTGTAACAGACCTAATCCTAACTCCTTAACCGAGAGCGATCGCGCTTCAAAGAATGCCATCATGTCTTTGGGTTGAGGATTACCGCGAGAAGCACCTTTGAGTCCTCTGGCAATAATTAACCCACAATAGCCCTTGGTTTTGAGACACCGTTGTTCCCAATGCTCACGATTCGCCGTATGAGTCGGATCAGCTTCGGGAAACTCACCAAATAGGTATAGATAATTATCTCCTGTTTGCAGAATACCCAAATCGTAGCGATCGCCAACTAGAGGATCTTCTCCGGGGTTAAAGCCAATCCCCTTGAGTCCGCCGGCTGTTTTAATTTGCTCGATTAACACTTTGGCTTTCGGGCGAGTGGTTTGAATTAACACCACAGGTAACCCTTCTCCTAGGGGCGGGGCGTCTTGAGACTGATAAAAATCAATATCCTCCTGTAGCAGTGCTATACTCTCCCAGGGCATCATCCCCAAACTCAGATAGGAATCTTTCGGGATTAAGTCATCCCGTAGCGGCAGTTCCAGTTCCTCCTCATCCTCATCCTCATCCCAATCCTCGTCATCCATATCATCATCAATCGCCATCTCCCATAACTCAGAGGCTACCTCTGGTCGTGTAGACACTTTAATCGACGCGGTTGATTTTGACTCCGTATCTTCCTCTTCCGTATCTACAGGGATAGGGATGCGAAAGCGCTTGTTCATCGCCGGAAAATCATCCGCCGCTAATTTTCGGGATGATCCTTGGAAAAATCGATGCAGGGCTTCCAGCGCCATATAGACAAGTAGGGCTTCTTCCTCATCCAGGAAGGGGCGCATTCCCTCTAATGGATGCACCGCACCAAAACTCGGCAAAATCTCTTCAACGGATAAATCGGCTAAATCTACATCCTCATCATCTTCAAAGTCCTCATCCGCCGCTTGATATGTAATAAACAAGCAATCTTGTCCCAAAAATGCCTGTTCCATCGCCTCGACCGATTCCTGATTGACGACCGACTCCCGAAACCGTTGCAGCGAATCTAAGGAGCGATAAAGTAGAATTCCGTACTCCACACCCAGCATACCCATGACCGAGACGTAGAACTCACCCACATCCCAGCGATTTAATTCCACACTCAAGATCTGATGGTCAGCTAGGACATCCCAAGGCGCATCTTGCCATAAGTCATACGCCTTGCCAATCAACAGATCCGCATACTTCGGGGGTAAGGTTGGCTGGCGCTGGAGGGCAATTTCCTCAAACCCGCGAAATAACTCATCAATCAGGGGTAAATCGGGAACATAATCGATCGCAATCTCCAACTCTTGCAGCACCCCGCGCAATAAAAACTGAACTTCGCGATCGCGTACCACAATTTTAGCCGGACGGGCGGGTCGAGCCGGACTTTGGGGATGTTCCATGGCTCGCAATAACGTGCGAACAATCGCTTCGGGTCCCATTTCTGAGGAGACGATATCCATCGCTCGGACAATTCCTTCTGAGCCATCCACCCAAAGAATGCACTCATTATTACCCTCAGCATCAAAATCACCCTGATCGGATACAGTCACTAAAGAACGGCGATCCCCTTCCCAGACGCTGGGAATTTGGGGTAACCGTTTGAGCCGACGACGAGTATTGCGATTGAGAGCAGACATAGGGTATTTGGCAATAAGTGCAAAAATCATGGCAGGTCAGCCATGATTAATAATAGATTAATAATAGATAGTTGGTAAAAGTATAGTCAAATATAGACAGACTGAATTTCATTGCAGAAATTCCCTTCGCTTTTACAAGGAGTTCCCAAGAAAATTTTTATTGGGTAATTACACGCGCTTGGGGTCAGTCTCGATAAACTTGATCCATAAGCGTGGAACATCAGTAGTTCGTCATCCAAGTTTAACCTAACCAGGAGTTACAACATACTTATGACACAAGCAACAACACCGCAACGAGGTATCCAACTGACCGAACAAGCCCTCAAGCATATTGTGGCGCTGCGAGACCAACAAGGACAAGACCTATACTTGCGGGTTGGTGTTCGTCAGGGGGGCTGTTCTGGGATGTCTTACATGATGGATTTTGAAGATCCCAGTCAGGTACGGGATAACGATGAAGTGTTTGACTACGAGGGCTTCAAGATAATATGTGATCCCAAAAGCATCCTGTACCTGTATGGTTTGGTCTTAGATTACAGCAATGCCATGATTGGCGGAGGCTTCCAATTCACCAACCCCAACGCCAATCAAACCTGTGGCTGTGGCAAATCCTTTGGCGTTTAATTAAAAACGGGGGAATAGGGACTCCAGTAGGGGTTTGGTAACCAAACCCCTACTGGATTTAAAATGACATGTTAGAACGTAACTTGGTGTGAGGACTCACATCAGATCGCGTCGCGGTAAACCTAAAATTGAATCTATGACCGAAACTGTTAATTCTCTGTTCGAGAGTGGCTTAGAACGCTACAACGCGGGTGAGGGACTTGATTCCCTGATTCCTGTATTTAAACAACTGTGCGATCGCTTCCCGAAAAACGCCGCCGCTTGGAGTTGTCTGGCTTGGTTGTATTTGCTGGATGACCAAGCGGAACGGGCATATAAAGTAGCGCTTAAGGGGACGAAAATTGAGGCCAATGCGCCCCAAGCGCGAGTAAACCTAGCGGTAGCGATGTTGGAAACAGGGCAAACTGGGGTGCGTAAACACATTGACATCGTTAAGCAGATGATGGCGACGGATTCTCAAGTTCGTCAGGATGTCTTTGATAGTATTGAGGATGGACTGAGTAGGAAGCCGGACTGGGACAGTTTAAAGCGGGTGAAACAATGGTTATCTGAGGAATCAATGTTCTAGGCTCAGTTCTCTATACACCATCAACAAGCGGTAGCGTGGTAGCTCCCGTTTTGTAAACGGGGGCGGAAACAAATGACCAATGACCAATGACAAATGACCAATGACAAATGACCAATGACCAATGACTAATGACTAATAACTAATGACCAATAACCCATGACCCAAACACCGTTAGTTGGTCTAAAAGCAGACCAGTTTCGTCATCCCCTTGATTTTCAAGCCACCCAAGCCTTGAAGCAGTTCCCTGGACTGGACTTGATGGTGCGAAATCTCCTCGGACCCTTGGCGGAACAATTCTTTTACCTGAATAATATTGCTGCCAGTGTTTTGGTGGGCGAAAATCAGCTACCGCACCTGCATAATTTACTGCTAGACGCCTGCAAAACCCTGGACTTAGAACCCCCTCAACTATACGTGCAGCAGCATCCCGTGCCAAATGCTTATACCTTTGCCATGCGGGGTAAGCAGCCATTTATCGTCCTGCATACTGCTTTAATCGATATGCTGACCCCCGAAGAAATTCAGGCGGTGATTGCTCACGAATTGGGACATCTTAAGTGCGAGCATGGGGTTTATCTGACACCGCTCAACATTATGATTTTAGCGGCGTCTTTACTGCCGAATTGGGGCGCTGTGATTGCCCAAAGCCTTCAAGAACAGATGCTGGAGTGGTTAAGGTGTGCCGAGTTTTCCTGCGATCGCGCGGCGCTGCTAGCCACTCAGAATCCCAGAGTGGTGATGTCGGTGCTGATGAAACTGGCTGGCGGTTCACCCACCCTAGCTCCCCAACTAAACCTCGACGCCTTTATCGCCCAAGCCAGAGCCTATGATGATATCAGTAACTCGGAATTGGGAGAACTGCTCAAATCCGCTCAAACTGCCCAGTTGAGCCACCCCGTCCCCGTGTTAAGGGCGCGGGAAATTGATCAATGGGCAAGTACTCAAGCCTATCAGTCCTTGCTACAACCGACATCTATTGGCTATAATACAAAGGTTGCATCCAAGGGCGGATGGCGAAATTGGTAGACGCACCACACTCAAAATGTGGCGACCTATGGTCATGAGAGTTCGAGTCTCTCTCTGCCCATTCAAATTGAGAGGTGATGATCATGACACAACGACTCAAGAGTTGGGAGTCTCCTCGCCGTCAAGGGCGAAATGACAAAGGCAAAGGCGGTTCCGCCAGAGCCAGACAACTGAAGAAGCAACGGCAAATGTTGCTCAAGAAGTTGAAAGAAAGCGGAAAAGCCGAACAACAGAATCAGCAAGGGGGAAGAGAAAAAGACACTCTTCCCTCTTTTTTTTAAAGGTTCGTAATTGCGCTTTAATACCAAGTTGCAGTCTAATGTAGAATCTGTCATCTCTGCATGAACAGAACATTCCCTTGAGGAGATAACTGCCGCTGGTGCTGTTGGTAGGCTTGTAACCAGAGGACTCCGGAGACTAATAAAATTGAGAAAATGACAAGATTGAGAATCATTAATCCTAAGGGAAGTGGAGACGTTTTGGGTATGTCTGGATGAGGGAGGGGTTGTTTCTGAAAATGCGGCAAAATAAACGCTGCATTTGGCGGTCTACGATGGACAAATGGAGCCATAAAATAGTCAAGCCACTCGACTAATGGTTCAGAGCTTTTGTGCGTATGTTTGCGCCACATTAATTCACCTGTTTTATGGTTGGTTTCTAGTTCTAAAGGATGTTTACCCGTCAGTAAATGGACGAAGGTACGTCCTAAGGCATAAAGATCCGATTGAGGAACCGCATTACCGTTGATTTGTTCAGGAGGTGTATAACCAGGTGAAAAAACTCCTTCTCCGGTTGCATCTTTTCCCATCAGTCGTTGAACAACTGTACCCGTCATTTGGCAAACTGTCCCAAAATCAATTAGCACCAGTTGACCATTGGGTCGCAGCATAATATTCGAGGGTTTAATATCCCGATGAAAATATTGTTGTTGGTGCAGCGTATCTAATATATCGAGTAACTGTTTTAGCCATTCAATGGCTTTGGCTTCGGAAATGGGTTGATTATGTTTGAGCCATTCTCGTAAATTTGTCCCCTCCACTTTTTCCATCACCAAGCAATGTAAAGGTCTGGCACGGCGGGAGACAGAAACGGTAAAATAATTGTCTTCAGGTTGAACTTTAGGAATACCCGGATGGTTAAGTTTCTTTAAAATTTCTGATTCTTGTCTGAACAGGCGAACTAAGGTGGAATTGTTCCGGGTTAAAACTTTCAGTACTTTATGTTTTGCTCCTTTGATTGCCGCCTCTGCTGCCAAATCCTGGACTTCAAAGATTTTGGTGGGATTGGGTGCGTCTAGGGGTCGAAGGGGTTTCAGCAGCAGATATCGACTGTTGATGGTTAATGGAGTGTCACAGCCTTGGCAGTATTCCAGATACTCAGGATTTTCCCGTTGGTCGCACTTGGGGTTGATACAGTAGCTCATCGTATTTCCAGGGTGGGTGGAGGTGACTTCTTAAAATTAACATCTACCTCCCGGAATAAATTAATCTTACTTCCCTGTTCCCTGTTCCCTATTCCCTATTCCCTGTTCCCTGTAGTGTAAATAAAGTGACCTCTGGAGAACAGTTGAGTCGTATGGGCAGATCACTAAAGCCAATCCCACGATTAACATATAGGTTATTACCTGAGACATCATAGCCGTCACTCCAACCATCGACATGTTCCCAGTTTTTAGCCAATGCTAACCAAGACCATTGGGGTGTGAAGGGTAGGCGAATTTGTCCGCCATGAGTGTGTCCTGCAACGGCTACGGGTGCGGTATTGGCAGGTAAAGCTGGAAATGATTTGGGATTGTGCATCATTACAATCCTAGGATTTGTGGATGGCACTTGCGCGATCGCATCTTTTGGTTGATCCTTGTTTGCCAGATGGGAACCAATGCCGACTAAATAAACCGCGAGTTGGCGTTGCTGAGTCGCGGCTGAAACCACAGGTAAGAGATAGGCGATTGCCAAGGTAACTAAAAAGAACCCATTCACCGAAGCAATTGCGGTAGCAATTTGCCAAACTGCACCTTCCACTGTCAGGGTTGTGATCAGGACATCAATGGAGACAACGATGAGAATGAGCAGTCCGGAAATGACTAGCAGAATTGACATAAGGGAAATTAAAACAGTCCATGCGATCGCAGATTACCTCACCCCAAGACAAAAAACCTGCATCTGAGGGAATATGTAGGGGCTGCTGAATAAGCTGGGGTTGTAGAGACGTTCCGGTGGAACGTCTGGAAGCTGGGGGAGCAAATCTAAGCCTAGAGAGAGGGGATTCCTGACTAGGGATATGTCTAAGCTGAGATAGGTAATGCTATCGGAATTGCAGTCATTGAGAAGTCAACGTAATGGTTCGGGAGTTTTAGGGAAGGGAAAAACCACAGCGATAGTCCCGGTTGCACCTGATAGAGAAGTGCCACTTCCTGAGCTAAAATTAGGGCTAATCCGGATAAGACAATGACAAGCCACCAGCGCTGGCGAGTCAAGGCGTAGAGTTAGGAGCAATGCGCGATCGCGCAGCAGCTAATCTGACCATTAAACTAAAGATAGCCGTTTATCGTCTATCCCGATGACCCTTGCCAAGGATTCAGCACCAACAGATCAAATTACTTCCCTTAACGACACAGAGGATATTATTATTCCTCCATGCGATTTGTTGAGTGATGAACCTCCCTTGGAAAGTGACCTACATCGAGATCAAATAGAACTCCTGCTAGCTTGCCTCAAGTGGTGGTGGCGAGAACGCACTGACTTCTATGCCACTGGCAATCTTACCATCTACTTTAGTCCAGAACACATTACCACACGAGACTTTAGAGGACCAGATTTTTTTGTTGTGTTAGGAACAGAAAATCGACCTCGCAAAAGCTGGATTTTATGGGCAGAACAGGGGAAATACCCGAATATGATTGTGGAACTGCTTTCTGACAGCACCGCCAAAATTGATAAAGACTTTAAGAAAAAACTTTACCAGGATACCTTCCGCACCCCCGAATATTTTTGGTTTCATCCAGATACACTGGAGTTCCAAGGGTTTATACTTATGGCGGGTGAGTACCAACCGATAGAACCCACTAATCAAGGGTGGTTATGGAGTCGTCAGTTGGAACTGTTTTTAGGAATTTATGAGTCAAAGCTGCGTTTTTTCAGCCCAGAGGGTCAACTTGTTGCCACACCAGAAGAGAGGGCAGAAATTGCCCAGAAACAAGCCAAAACTGCTCAAAAACAAGCGGAGATAGAACGACAGCAGCGGGAACTAGCACAACAGCAGGTAACAGAATTACGAGCTAGACTTAAAGCGTTAGGCGTTGAACCAGATTTGCCAGAGTCGTAAGCGTTCATCAATGAATAGCCGCATAGCCGCATATCGGTGATGAGGGTTTAAATCTTTCTAATGCTGTCCTCTAGCTTAGAATTGAATATATTTTCATATCTGAATTGTACTAGATAAATCTATGGCAACCAATATTGAAATTGACGAAAAGGTTCTTGAAGAAGCACTTTCATTGTGCGAGCATTCAACAACTGTCTGGCTGAGAAATGAATTTTACTCCTCCAACGGAGTCATTAATTGCAGCGTCACTTCCCGAACGGCTGGGGGTAGAATGAATCGACCCTCCGACTTCTCCACCAGCGATCGCTGACTCAGGGAACCCAGCGCCCGAATCACCTCCTGGGGTGATGTATCGCTAAAATGCTGTTGCAAGGCTTTAAACGAAATCGGCTCTTTTTGGTGAGCCAGATAAACCAATACTCTTTCTTCTAATTCCGATAAGCGGTCTAAAATTTCCTCAATAAAATCACTAATATCGTGAGTAAATAACGTGGTTGATAAAAAATCCGTCACGTCACCATCAAAAACTTCCTTAATCGTCGTCGCCACCAGCTTGAGCATAAACGGATTACCGCGATACCCTTGAATTAACGGTTGCCATTTTTTCTCGCCGGATAATCCTTTTTCCTTTAAAATTAATCGGGCTGCGTCTCCCAACCCCTCTAACTTAAAGGAACGAATCGGTGACGTTTCACCTTCTAATAACGAAATTTCATTCAGTTTTTCCTGAGACGTAATTAATACACAGCTTTGGTGCGGTTCTTCTCCTAAACGTCGGAAAAAATCACCATACCCTTCATAGCCTTCTCGGTAAATCCCGGCTAATTTTCCACTTTGTAAAATCGACTCCACACCATCCAAAATGACCAAACAACGATGTTGTCGAAAATAGTCAATCAACCAGGAAATGCGCTGATCAGGGGTTTTGGGTATTACCGTTTCCGGTTGCTGGGACAAGTCTGGAATTAAAGCGGCGAGAAGATCCGACACAGAAGGGGCTTGACGTAGCGATCGCCACCGGATAACCTGAAATTTATCCTGTACCTGTTTCGCCAACTTCACCGATAACGCCGTTTTACCAATACCACTCATCCCCAACAGCGCCACCAAACGACAGCGTTCCTGAATAATCCAGCGTTCCAGGGTTTTCAGTTCATCGCCACGCCCGTAGAATACGGAAACATCGGGTGCTTCACCCCAATCCTGGCGATTTTGCGGTTGAGGTGAGGTAGGGGGGGAACTCGGCGAAACAGGGAGACGGTTTGGGGTATCCTGTTGCTGTTGGAGATACTCTTGATAGCGGTTAACCAGGATTTGTTGCAATTTGGTCAGTTTAACCGGACCTCGACCCGGAATTTTAAACTTTTGGTAGACTTCGCTAAGCCGCTTACGCACAGCATCCCCACTAATTTGAAGGTGAGACGCGATCGCAGCCGTTCCATGACCCTCCATCGCCAGGGACAACACCTCTAATTCCGATTTGGACAGATTGCGTTCAGTCGCAATGGTTTTGAGAAAATCCTGAGAAATCACCGTCCGATGCTCACACTTATAACCTATTTCATCCTTAAGGTTAACTCATATTCATGAGGAAAAATAGATTTCGCTCACATCAGTCCCTTGAGTACGCACCAACCGGGGTAAGCTGTCACGCATTTAGGGCTTGCTGCAAAGCCCGGGAACCATTATATATTAAGGGTTATAGAACGATTTAATCCCAAGTTGCAGTCTAAGGTAGAATCTGTCAT